>NZ_JAUSTN010000002.1:0-273003 GCF_030812875.1 Peptoniphilus koenoeneniae | reverse complement strand
AAAAGACAAGTAGTAGTAACAGGCGTAGAAATGTTCAAGAAGCTATTAGACGAAGCAGTAGCAGGAGACAACATAGGCTTACTACTAAGAGGAGTACAAAGAAACGAAATCGAAAGAGGCCAAGTATTAGCAAAACCAGGCACAATACATCCTCACAAGAAATTCCAAGGAGAAGTATACGTATTAACAAAAGAAGAAGGCGGAAGACACACCCCATTTTTTAACGGATACAGACCACAATTCTACTTCAGAACAACAGACGTAACAGGCAACATTGAACTACCAGAAGGAGTAGAAATGGTAATGCCAGGAGACAACGCAACATTCACAGTAGAACTAATAACACCAATCGCAATGGATGAAGGATTAAGATTCGCCATAAGAGAAGGTGGAAGAACAGTAGCATCAGGCGTTGTATCAAAATTACTTGACTAAAAATAAAATAAAAGCTCTCATTTTATGAGAGCTTTTTTTATTGCAAAAATAAAATTTTAATTGAAAACACAACCCAATCTAGGGACCAATTTATTGGTCCGGAGGCTGAGTCGAAATAAATAAAATAAAAAATAAAAATAGAATAAATATAAATAATAATTAAAAAAATATAATAATAGAAAGGGCTCTAAATTATTATTTAAGCTGATTTTGCAAACTTATTATGGTATAATGAAGTATGAAAATTAACGGTCTTATGTAAATTTTACCAAATTTATAGAGTATAAACTTAGTAATTAAAAAATGAAGACTTAAAACTTGAAATAAAACAGTAAAGTGGGGTAAGGAGAAAAAAATATGAGAGATTGCTTTAAAAAATTATGTGTTTGGATGTTAATTTTAACCATGTTATTATCAGGTCCTTTGGAGGTTTTTGCTTCAGTTAACCATGATGACCTATCAGAGAGCAAGGCAAAATTCATCAACAATGAAAAAATACCCATAAATCCGGTAAAACTGGACAGTGGACAAAGTGCGACAGATTTTATAAAAAATCCGGTTCAGCCGGACATCTACACCCTGCACACAGACTTTAAAACCCAAAAGGGTGAAAAGTACGATATAAGCTACCAGCCTTATATCGCAAGTGTAGGTGCAGATGCAACACAAGCAGAAAAAGATAAGGTCAATAAGACTATTGACATGCCAAAACTTGCTGGTTATGACGAGCCGCAAGATAATTTTACAATTGACTATGACACAATTGTGAATAAGGCAAAAGCAGGCATTAAATCTGAGGACAAAATTAATGGTGACAGATACAGTGCCGAGCAAGAGTTTAAATACGCTGCTAAAAGTAATAGCATTAAAATCAAACACGTCTTCCAAGACTTAGAAGATTTTACTAAGTATACAAATCCGAACGGAAGCGTTGGAGAAGAAGGAGAGCTTATTACCACCCAACAAGGTAATACTGGGTCTACCATGGAAGTCAGTCCTTTAACTGAAGGTCATCCAAATAGAAAAGGCTTTGTTCCAGAAGCTGAATCTATCACAATGCAAGTTCCAGAAAATGCCACGAACTTTATATTGGAATACCGTTACAACCGTGCCCATTACGATGTGACATTTGACACTGCAGGTGGCACAGCCCTTCCGGCTCGTACACTTTATTATGGACAAGTGATTCCTAAAATTGCCGATGCAGATATTCCTACAAAAGTCGGCGGCGAATTCCAAGGCTGGAAGCCATCGGTTGATTTAAGTACAAAGGATGGAAAAACATATAATGCAAATGAAATAATTAAAGTTGGAACCGGTCAAGCTATCAAAAATCTTGCTGCTAATTTGCTTATGCCAGCAAATAATCTTACTTTCACAGCTGTGTGGAAGGACAAGGACAAGGCAGGCTACGCTGTCCAATTTTGGGCAGAAAAGGCAGACCATGCAGGTGAGTATGACTATATAGGTACTCGTGTCTATAAGGATCAAATGACAGGCTCAAGACCAGACATAGATAATGAACCTGTAAAAGACATAGTCTTCCCAGACTTAGACCCAGATCGTCTAGCCAAGATATGGAAGGGCGATAGATTTAATCGTGGAAAAGATCTTTATCTAAATAAATTCTATGTATATAACCAAAAACTAACTCATGAGCAAAACAAGGACCCTGATAATGCAAACCTAGTTAAGCCTGTTGATTCAACAGGTAAGACTGTCTACAATATCTACTACGACAGACAAGAATACGAGCTCTACTTCACTAAGTCGAATGCCCTACCTAAAGAAAATACTTTCTACCCTGAAATTTGGGGATATGATGGTCAAGGCAAGTTAGTGAAGAAGGGCGGCCCTGGCAATCCTTACCATTACAAGGCAAGGTTCAACCAGCTAATGTTAGACTGGCCAAACGATGCCATGCAAACCAAAGGCTTTAGCAAAGACATGCAATCCTTTGGCTGGGGATCAAACTATAATAGTCCAAATTGGCCGTTTCACTTGGACACACCTCCTTATAGATTAAATGCCGACCAATTCTTAGACTTGCCAAAAAATTACGATAAATGGGGCGGCTATACGAAAAATATAGATAAGGGTGATGGATCGAGGATAGATTTAAAGTGGTACGATTATAAAATTCTTTCCTTTGGCATAAAGCAGGACGTAGACTCTATGCCTCACCACATGGACTTTTGGATGGATGGCTTTAAGAATGACGAAACAATTATCCGCTACGACCTATACAGGTATAAGGCAGATACCAATTCTGACACTTATGCGCCTGTATACCCCAGGGTTCAAGGCTTTACTGGCAAGAGAGGTAATGAAACACCGGAATATCTTGATTCAGATGGCATAGATGCTAAAAACGATGAGCGTAAAGATGTAACTCCATTCCCTGCTAAGACAAATACAGACATTTATGGAGAACGCCCTTTAGGTAAGATGCCATTTATTAAGGCCTTCTTTAATAATGGCGATGAATGGGGCGACCCTGACGGCTGGGACGGATTTGGCACAAATGGCTACCTTAAATTTGAATACGAGCGTAATAAGTACCCACTAAGATTTAACTACGACCCATCAAAGATTAAGGGTGATAATGAGTTTGGAAAAACCAACTCATTAGATACCTTCTATGAATTTCCACTAAAGGTTCTAAGCCCCGACTTAGTTGATAATAAAACACCAAAAGCAGATAGAGAATACTTTAAGGATAATCCAGCCAACTTATTGGATAATCCAGAAAATTTACTAAAATTAAAACTTACAGACCTTGTCTTTAAGGACCCAAATGACAATAACAAATTAAAAGTTAGGCGTCCCGACAACCTTTCAAACCAAATGGTCTTTAAGGGCTGGGCACTAGACCCTGCAGGCACTAAGCTTATTTGGGAGAACCCAGGCGAAATCATGCCTAACCACCCAGTAAACCTATATGCTAAGTGGGGCGAACCTGACTACAAGTGGAAGGTAACTTTCGACCCCAACGGTGGAGTACTAAGAAATATTAAAGAAGAAAATTTAACTCGAGAACGCAAGAAAATCCAAGAAGGCGACATTGGTCAAGAAAAAATAAATACCTATGCGAAAAAAGAAGCCAATGAAGGCGACAAGCAAGTCTTTACAGTTATTCAAAGACAAAAACTTGTAGAGCCTAAGAAGCCTACAAGGAATGGCTATGACTTTATGGGCTGGGAAGTAATTCGCTATAAGAAAAATGCTAAAGGCGACTATACAGATGAAATCGACAACTCTTATAGAGAAACTTATAAAGTTCCAGAATTATACTCCTTTGGCAACGATGTTGTAGCTCCAATCTATTTAAAGGCAATTTGGACTCCAAACAACAGAGTGAAAGTAAAAGTAGAACATTATTTCTTGGATAAGGACTTTAACATAGATACAAGCGTAAGTCCAAACCCTAAAAAAAATACACTTGCAGACAAGAGAGCGGGCTACCTAGTTGCTACAACAGGTGACAAGCAAGATGATACATGGACACTTGTTCAACATAAAGAGCTTGAAGACCATAAAGATACTTCAGACGTTTATAGCATCTACAAGGAATATAATGATAGAGTTAAATTAAACAACTCCTTCTTCCAAACATTCAAGGTAGAGCCAGAAAAAATTGATGATGGCTCTGGAAAATTAATTCCAAATCCTGATGTAGAAAACAATGTATTTAAATTCTTCTACAAAAAATTTAGAACCCGTGAATACAAGGTCAACTATATCGATGAACGATTTAAAAACGATCCAGCAAATGGAAAGATTATTGACCAAGAATTAGTTTCCAATGGTAACCGTCACTTTGATGCAAGAAATTATAGACCAATACCAGGTTGGAAACTAACAAGCGCACCACAACAACAATTATTCTTTGATGTAAATGAAGATACAAATGAGTTCTTAGGAATTAATGGAACAGGTAAAGATGAAATTACCTTCTATTATAAGGACGTAAGAGTCATTGAAGTAAAAGACCCTAAAGACCCAGTTCCAGATGGTTATGTAAGAGTTACCTTTAAGATTGATGATAAAGACAAAGGCGGAGTTTTTAAGGATAAGAACGGAAATTCTGTAACAGAACTTCACTACGACGTAATTAAAGGTCTAAAATCAGACCGACTTCCACATCCAATTATATGGAAAGATGGCAAAGACTCAGAGGGAAAACCATTAGTAAAAGAAGAAAACAGATACTATATCACACCAGATACAGGCAAGGCCTTCAAAGAATGGAAAAACGAAAACTGGCTAAATGAAGAAACTGAAATCAACAGGAACTACACCTTCACAGCATACTTTAACTGGGAAGGCCTAAGTGCAACCGGCTTAGTAAGAACAGAAGCCTTTAAAGATCCTAATCCTATAAAAGAAAATCCAACTGATCCAACTATTAAACCAAAAGATTGGACAAATAACTTTGCTCCAACTATTGAACAATTAAAAGCACAACTTGTTTGGAAAGAAAAAGATGTAGAAAAACCACTTCCAGCAGGAGTAACAATAAAATTATATGACGAAGCTGGAAATGACTTAACAACAGACGATCAAGTATATGCTTTAGTAAATGAAAAAGGAAAAGCCGATAAAGAACAGCTTGTTCGCACAGTAAATGTTAAGGCTAAAGTTACTTTCAAAGACGGCAAAGAGCCGCAAGAATTAGATATACCGATTAAGGTTTACAAAAACGTATACGAAGCTTTAACAACAGGAGAAAAACCATTATTCCTAAGTGAAGCAGAAAAAGGCGACCTTAAGGACATTACTGGAGAATATGTAAAAGTTACAGTTGCTCCTACTGGTGATATGAACTCCAAGGACAACAAGGTTTATTATGTTAATAAAAACGCTTGGGTAGTGATACCAGAGGTTAAACCTGACGGTTCATCAACATTTATCAATTGGACAGCAGATCAAGTTGGTCAAAATGATGACGGAAAAGGAAATGGCAACTTTGACTTTGGAAAGCGTCATAAATTTACCACAGCTACAATCATTCAGCCAGTAGGTGCTGGAGATGTAGTAGAACAAACTGATCCAAATAAGAAACCAGATGTACCAAACAGCTATGTAAAAGTTATAGTTAAGACAACGGACAAGGCTACAAGTGAATTTACAAAAACATTCTGGGTTAATCCTACTAAGGAAGTAACAATACCAGTTACAAATCCAACAGGAAAGACTATTGAAAAGACACAAACTGAACCAGCTAAAGCTTACACTTTCAAAGATTGGAAGTCAGAAGAAGCACCTCCAAGAACTTGGACAAGTGGAATAAAGGGACAATTTACAAAAGACACAACTATTACAGCAGAGTATACTGAAGTACAAAATATTATCCCTTATGATCCTGTTAAAGATCCAACAACAAGACCAGATGGATATGTAAGGGTAACATTTGTAGCGGAAAAAGGATTAAACTTAGATAATGTAAAACACTACTATGTAAAGAAAAATGCAGGAATAAAACTTGGAAATACTGCACTTGTAAAACCAGAAGTAAAAGCTGAAACGGGTTACGAATTTGTTAAATGGGATCAGGACGACGCAACTGAAATTACAGACACAGACATAGTTGTAACAGCAAAGGCTAAAGAACTCGACCCATTTATACCTGCAGATGGAAATAAAAAGCCTGATGGCTATGTAACAGTTACTTTTGTAGCAGAAGCTAATGGTAGTCTTAAGGGTGTTAAACAGTACTATGTAAATCCAACAAAATATGTTGCATTTAATCCACCAGAAGCAATTGGAGACACTGGATATGAATTTGCATCATGGTCACAAAACTCTGCACAAAATACAAATTACAAGAAAGACACAACAATTACAGCCAAATTTAATCAAATAGGTGAAGTGTCATTGGTAGAAAAACCTGGTTATGTAAGGGTTGACTTCGTAATTAAAGGCAAAGGTGGCTCAATATTAGATGGACAAACTAAAACTTACTACGTTGATCCAAACAGAAAAGTAACTCTAAATGCACCTGTAACAAGTGCTGATGTAGGTTATGAATTTAATTCATGGTCACCAGATCCAGCGACAAAGAAAAAATATACAGAACCAACAACTATTGAAGGAACTTTCAATAAACTTAAAGATATAATTCCTGCAGATGGAAATACAAAGCCAGATGGCTATGTAACCTTAACCTTTGAAAAAGGTAATGGCGGAAAAACTATAACAGGTCAAACTATTTACTATGTAAATCCAGCAGCTGACCCAGCTAAAACTTTAGCTGAAATTACAAAGCCAAATGTAACTCCTGACACAGGATATAAGATTACTGGCTGGGATACAGAAGATAATTTCCAAATAAAAGCTGACAAGACCGTTACAGCTAAATACAAAGAGCTTGACCCTGTAATAGTACCTGGACCTGGCGTTACTAAACCAGAAGGATACGCAACAGTTACTTTTGATACAACAGATAAGGGAGTTATTGAAGGAACAACGAATAAAGAAAAAATTGTATATGTTAATCCCAAAAAACCAGTTATATTAAAAGATTATGAACCAAAGGTTACACCAACAACTAACAATGTATTTGCTCGTTGGGATGTAAACTTAGAAAAAGAAACATTTTTCAAAGATGGGGACAGAATTACAGCACAATATTATGACAAGAATAATATTAGCGTTACAGAAGTCACAGGATATGTAAAAGTTGTATTTGATAAAGGAGACCATGGCAATTTATCTGGAACGCAAACTTACTGGGTTAGACCAGGTGTTGATGTTACAGTGCCAGCTCCTACAGTAAATCCAAGTACAGGATATGAGTTTAATAATTGGAATAACTCATTAACTGTCAACTTACCTGCAAATTCACCAACTTATACAATAAAGGCTGAATACAAAGCTTTAGAAGATATCATTGAAGGTGACAAAATTAAACCTAATGGTTATGTAAAAGTAGAATTTGTAAGCGACGGTAATGGCGATATTATAGGAACTAGATCTTACTATGTAAATCCAACTAAACCTGTTGACTTAACATCTAAAGCAGAAGCTATTTTCAAGAATCCTAATCTAGGTTATACAGAAATGGGTGGAAACTGGTCAAACGATAAGAATAAAAACTTAAATGATACTTTTTCAGAAGATACAACCTTTAAATATAATTTCAAAGAATTGCCATCTGTTGATACAACAAATCACCCAGGATATGTTAAAGTTGAATTTATAGCGGGAGAAAATGGTCAAATTGTTGGCGGCAACAAGACTTACTATGTAAATCCTAATAAAAATATCACAGTAGGTTCAAATGACCTAGCAATTCCTGAAACTAGTGCGAATACAAACTATGTGTTTGAAAAATGGTTTACAGATATTGACAAAACAAATCCTGTTACAAGCGATAGGACATATATTGCACAATTCAAACTATCTAAGGTTACTTTAACTTATGAGGCTAATGATGCAACGAAAGGAACAGTTCCAGCAGCATTATCCTATGACATTGGAACAGAAGTTACTTTAGCTGGTGGAAATGATCTTAAAAAAGATAATTATGTTTTAAAAGGATGGAATATAGATGGCACAGAATATGCTCCAGGTGCAAAATTTACCATCAATGGAAACACAAAAGCAATAGCTGTATGGGAAACTGATTATCACAATGTAGATTTCAATACAGACGGTGGTACCTATATAGGACCAAAGAAAATAAAGCATAATGAAACAATTGGAGCAGTAACAAATCCAGAAAAAGTAAATTATACTTTCACAGGCTGGCAAGTTGATGGACAAGACTTCGATCCAACTACTTCTAAGGTTACAAAAGATATTACCCTTGTTGCTCAATATGTATCAAATATAGTTGAACAAACAGAGCCAAACACAAAACCAAAAGTTCCAGATGACTTCGTAAAAGTTATTGTAAAAACAACAGAAGAAGGCATTGAAAAAGCAACTGATGCTACAAAATTTGAAAAGACATTCTGGGTTAAGAAAAATACTCAAGTAACTATACCAGTTAATCCGCCAACAGGTGATGTTGTAAAAGATGAAAATGGAAATCCTGTTACAGATGCTTCCGGTAAGGAAGTAAAATGGGTATTTACGGGCTGGACAAGTCCTTTAACTGATTCATTCAGCCAAGATGAAACTATAATTACGGCAAAATATGAAAGCAAGGTACCAGAACCTAAAATTGATGCAAAAGTTGTTGAAACCTATGCAGGAAGACAACCAGAACCTTCAGATTATGAAAATGCTATAAAAATGCAACTGGGACAAGATGAAATAACTTTTAAAAACAATGTTTCAAAATTTGAAATTACAAAGAAGCCTGATGTAAGTACACCAGGAATGAGTGAAGCTGAAGTTACAATAGAATTTAAAAACGGAACTAAAAAAACTATAAAAGTTCCTGTTAAAGTTAATCCTAATATCTATCCGGCAGATACTGACGGAAGAAGAACTTCTGAAACACCGGCAAATTATGTAAGAGTAATAGTTAATCCAACAGTTTTAAATGCCGATCCTCAAATAAGGATTTACTATGTAAATCCTGAAGTGGAAATTGGAATTCCTTTACCAGCTATAAATCCGCAAAATGGAGCAAAATTTATTGCATGGCACATTGAAGAAGGAACAAGACCTGAATATAATGGAGAACCTTATAAGTTTACTCAAACTGAAACAATAATTGTAGCAGACTTCGACAGGGCACCAGGTACAGGTCTTATAATGACAGATGTTGGAGTTTATCCAAGACCTGAAGATTATAAAGATAGAATTACTGTTCCTCAAGGAAAGACAATTCAAGATATTAAAGTTATCAAAAAACCTAATGTAGATAAACCAGGCATTACAGATGCAACAGTAGAAATAACTTATGATGATGGCAAAAAAGATGTTGTAGGTTTTACCGTATTTGTACAAGCAAAATATGAACCACAACCAGAACCGCAACCACCAATTTGGTCTGGTGGCGGAGTAAGATATGAAACCATCTACAAGGAAAAGATTGTTGAAGTTCCTACAAAAATCAATTTCTTTAAAGAAGTAAGATATATGCAAGGCTTCCAAGGATATTTCAGACCTAAGGACGGTCTAAGAAGATGTGAAGCTGCTCAAATTCTTGCCAATGCTTTAAAGGAAGACGGATATAAGTATGATTTGTCTTATAAGATAAATTACAAGGATATTGGAAATGAATGGTACACCGAAGCTGTTAAGATAACCACTCAAGCTAATGTATTTATGGGATATAGCGACGGTTACTTCAGACCTTATGACAAGATAACAAGGGCTGAATGGATTGCAACTTTAAGAAGATTCCAAAATATTGACAAGGTTAATGGAAATCACATGAATTTGAGAAATGACCATTGGGCTTTAGCAGAAATTGAGGGAGCTTATAAAGAAGGTTGGTTAAAGATCTATACTGACGGTCTTGCAAACTTTAAGGCTGACGAGTTCATTCCGAGACAAGAAGTTGCCGCTGTAAGTAATAGGGCTTTTAACAGAGTTTGCGATAGAGTTTATATAAGTAGAAATGATAAGAATCTTACTAACTATAAGGACATCAATCCTTCAATGTGGGCTTACCAAGATATTCTTTGTGCAAGCAACACATTTATCCATGACAAGAAAAACTACAGAGCTCATGGAATCAAGGATGATAAGGTAACTTTCAATGTTAATATTGATGGACTTGAAATTCTTCAAAGCAAATTTCAAAGGACTTTAAGATAGTTTATAGTTATCTTAAATTTTAGAGAGACTTAATATTAAGTCTCTCTTTTTTTTGTTTTTTAAATTTATAAAATTCATCAAAGCTTGTCAAATTGGTCTGATTTTACAAAAAATATGGCTCTAAAACTTTTTTAAATTTATAAAATCAAGTGATTTTTGCAAAAATTGGTCTGATTTTATAAAAAAAATAGAGAGCTTATGCTCTCTAGGGTAAATTATTTTTTTGATTTTATTTTTTCACTAAATTTTAAAACTTATTTATCTAAGTTTTTCTTTTACGCTTTTAAATAATTTTTTAGTATATTCTTTTCTGCCTTCTTGGTAGAGGTCTTCAGCCTTAAATACCTCTTGAAGGACTCCATTGTGAAGGACTGCAATCCTGTCGCAAAGATATTCTATAACATTTAAATCGTGGGAAATAAAAATTGATGTAAAGTTATATTTTTCTTGCAATTCGTTTAAAAGATTTAAAATTTGCGCTTGAATGGAAACATCAAGGGCTGAGACTCCTTCGTCTATTATTACAAGTTGTGGATTTATTATAAGGGCAGAGGCTATGCTTATTCTTTGTCTTTGACCTCCTGAAAGTTCACTGGGAAATTGTTCAAGGACGTCTTCAGTCATTTCTACATCGTTTAAAATATCTTTTGCTCTTTTAAGTCTTTCTTCTTTTGTGCAAACTTTTTGGATCATCATTATTTCCATTAGGGACCAGCCAATTTTTTTATGAGGATTTAATGAGGAGTAGGGGTCTTGAAAGACCATTTGCACTTGTTTTCTATAGTCGTTAAGCTGATCTTTTGTAAATTTGGAAATATCCATGTCTTTATAAAAAACTTTTCCTTCAGTGGGTTTTAAAAGTTTTAAAATAATTTTTCCCAGGGTTGATTTGCCGCTTCCTGATTCTCCTACGAGGCCGAAAATTTCTCCTTGTTTTACTGAAAAGCTCACATTATCAAGGGCGGTGAATTCTTTTTTAGGGGCAAAAAGTTTTTTTTGCTTTGTATAAAATTTTTTAGATACATTTTCTATTTTTAAAATATCATTCATTTTTAAGATCACCTGAATCATCGTAAAGATGGCAGTAAACGAGCCTGTTTTCAATCATTTTTCCTGAGGGAAAGGTTTTTTTACAAATTTCTTTTGTGTATTGGCATCTGTCAAAAAAGGGACAGCCTTGGTTTGAACGAATTTTAAGGGGCGGAACATGACCAGGTATGTTGTAAAGTTTTTCTCCACGTTTTTTATAGGAGGGTATTGCTTTTAAAAGTCCCACAGTGTAGGGATGCTTGGGATTTTCCACAAGTTCATCGGCGGGTCCTTCTTCAACAATACGACCTGCATACATAACTATTATTCTCTTACATATCCTGCTTACAAGGGTAAGGTCGTGGGTTATAAAGAGTATGCCTCCGTCATAAATTGTTTCAATTTCTTTAAATAGAGATAGAATTTGCATTTGAATAGTGGCGTCAAGGGCTGTGGTAGGTTCGTCCGCTATTAAAACTCTGGGGTTTGCAATAAGGGCAAGACATATTACTATTCTTTGCTGCATTCCTCCTGACAGTTCATAGGGATACCTTTCATATAGATTTTCTACGTCTTTAAGTCCACACTTTTTCATGGTTTCAAGAACTAAATGCCTATTTTTTTCCTTGGGAAAGTTATAGTGTATTTTAAGCACCTCTTCTATTTGCTTGCCCACTTTCATAAGAGGGTTAAGTGCGCTCATAGGTTCTTGAAAAACCATGGAAATATTTCTTCCTCTGAATTTTATCCATTCTTTTTCTTTTAGGTGGATCATTTCTTTTCCTACCAATTTTACAGACCCAGATTCTACATTTGCATTGGGATTTTCAATTCCCAGTATTGTTTGAGCACACACACTTTTTCCGCAGCCTGATTCTCCTACAAGGCCTACGAAATCTCTTTCAAATATATCAAAACTTATGTGATTTACGGCATTTTTTCTTTGACCATTAAAGCTAAAGCTTACAGTTAAATCATTTACTTCAAGTAATTTTTTCATCGTCCTGTTTCCTTTACACGTCTATCTCTTAAACCGTCACCGTATAGGGTAAAGCCAAACACCATAAGGGAAAGGACAATACCTGTTGAAAAAAAGTACCAGGGTGCATTTACAAAATATCCTTGGGCTTCTTTTAACATTCTTCCCCAACTTGGTCTTGGAGGTCTTACGCCTAAGCCTAAATAGGAAAGACCAGCCTCAGAAAGAATAGTTGTGGATATGGAGAGGGTGATGGCTACAATAAGTTGATTTTTTATATTTGGAATAATATGGTGAATTGCAATGTGTAGACCTCCAGCACCTTTTGTAAGGGCACTTCTTACAAAGTCATTTTTTTTCACTTGCAAAAATCCTGATCTTGTTACCCTTGAGAAATAGGGAACGCCCATAACTCCCAGGGCAAGTATTGTATTTTTTATTCCCGGTCCGAAAACAGATACAAGCATAATGGCAAATAAAACTCCGGGAAATGCCATAAGGGCATCTATAATACGCATAAAGACTTCATCAACAAGACCTCCTCTATAGCCTGCCAGCCCCCCTATAATAAGGCCTAAACCAAAGGCAAGACCAACACTACCAATTGATAGAATAAAGGCGGTCTGAGAGCCTACCATGAGGCGAGAGAGTATATCTCGACCGAAGTTGTCCGTTCCAAATAAATGGGCTGCTGATGGAGCTTGAAATTTTATAGATTCGTTCATAAGGTTTGGATCATAGGGAGTCCAAAAAAAACTTACAATAAAAATCAAAAGAAATAAAAAGATGATTATTTTTCCGATTTTCATGGAAACTGTTCTAACTCTCATTATTCACCACCTCTTATTCTCGGGTCAATTATTCTATAACAGATGTCTATTATAAAATTAATAAAAATAACCATAGCCGCAATTACTACTACAACCGATTGAATAAGGGGAAAATCTCTACTTGATACACTTTGTACAATAAGAGAGCCTATTCCCGGAAGGGCAAAGACATTTTCAATAATAATACTTCCCCCTATACTTGATGTAAGTATAATTCCCAGTATAGTTATTACAGGTATAAGTGCATTTCTAAGGACATGTCTGTATAGGATTTTGTTTATATCAAGACCTTTTACTCTTGCCGTTCTTACATAATTTTTTCTTATTTGGTCTAAGATTGCCGTACGTAAATACCTTACTATTGTTGCAATGTTTGAAAGGGAAATTGCAAAAGCAGGTATAAAAAATTTGTAGAGCTTATTCAACAAGTTTCCTGACATAACGTTGTAGCCAAAGGTTGGAAAAATGTTGAGCTTTACGGAAAAAATTAAGATTAAAATAAAGGCAAGCCAAAAAGAGGGTATGGAGATACCAAGTTGAGTGATCCCTGCAATTATGGTGGAATACCATTTGTCATCTTTTGAAGCAATCCAAATTCCAAGGGGTATGCCTATTAAAACAGTAAGAATTAAAGAATAAGAAGTTAAAAAAAGAGTGACAGGAAGCCTGTCCATAAATAAGTCTTTTACATTTACGTTATATTTTAAACTTTTTCCCATGTCACCCTTTAAAAGATCTTTCATCCAATTTAAATATCTTTCGGGCATGGGCTTATCAATTCCAAGTTCCGTTTCCAATTGTTTAACTTGTTTTTCATCGGCTTCTGAGCCAAGGATTATTTGAGCGGGATTACCCGGCAAAATTTGAAAAACCAAAAATATCATCATACTCACCAAAATTAAGGTGAGTATGACTGATAATAATTTACTTAATAAAGCTTTCATAGTTATTTGGTAAAAGTAACATCCTCAAGATTTAATTTTTGTATAGGATATAACTTTAATCCTTCAACTCCATTTCTCATAGCGGTTATAGTGTCTGGATCAACTAAAAATGCTGAGGCTGCATCCTCTGCAAGAAGTTTTTGTGCTTCTTTATAGTAAGAGATTTGTTCTTCTTTACTTGCTGAAGAAGAAGCTTTTTTTATAGCTTCATCAAATTTAGGATTTTTGTAGTTAATATAGTCTCTCTTGTTGTCACTTGTGTATCTTCCTAAAATTTGGTTGGGATCAAGATAGCCTATAAAACCTACAATAGTTGATTGGAAATCTCTATCTGTATAAACTTTTGAAAGCCAAGTTGAAAATTCAATGGGTTCAATAGATAAATTTATTCCCACTTCTTTTAATTGAGATTCCAAAACTTCTGCAGTATCCATGTGGTATTTGTAATCTGAAGGAACTGTAACAGTTAAATCAAAACCTTTTTCAAAGCCTGCTTCTTTCAAAAGAGCCTTTGCCTTCTCAATGTCGTGAGGATAAAATTCGCCTAAATCTGCAAAGTATTCTTTAAGAGCGGGACTGAAATTTGAATACAAAACTGTAGCTTTTCCATTTGCACAGGAACTTACTAGAGCATTTCTGTCAATAGCATAGTTAATAGCCTGTCTTACTCTTATGTCTTTTAAAGGGCCATAGTTATTATTAAGACCGAAAGTTTGAACAAGGTTTTGAGGTCCTGAAATAAAACTTGCATTGTCTTTAATTTGTTCTGCATCTTGAGCTGCAAGTCTTGGAGCAATGTCAATTTCTCCAGATTTTATTGCAAGAAGAACTGTTTGAGTATCTTTGATTCTTATAACTTCTAAGTTTTTATACTTAGGAGTGTGATCTTTTTTATGATAGTCGTCGTTTCTTTCAAGAACAAGTTTTTCTCCTGGACTATAAGAAACAAATTTAAAAGGACCTGTACCAACGGGTGCTTCTTCTTGTTTATCATAATCTTTAGGCATAATAGGCTTTAAAGTTAAATAAATAAATTCATTTTTACGTTCCTTTAAAGTAACTTCAACAGTGTAATCGTCAATAGCTTTTACAGATTTAATTATTTCAAATTTTGAGCTTTTAGCATCTTCTCCGTCTAAACCAGCAAGTTTGGAATAAGTCCAAGCCACGTCTTCAGCCTTAAAATCTTTTCCATTGTGAAATTTTACACCTTCTTTTAATTTAAAAGTGTAAACTGTACCATCATCGGAAACGGTGTAAGATTCTGCAAGATCGGGAACTAAATTTCCTTTTTCATCTGCATCAAAAAGACCATCAAAAACTTGGTCCATTACGGTTTCAGTATCACCAGCAGTCATTTTAAAAGGACTCAGTGAATCAATTTCCGTATACATTGCTAAGCGCACAGTGTCACTTTCAGTTGCAGCAGTTTTTTTATCTCCACTGTTACCACAAGCAGTCAACAAACTTAAAGCAAGAGCTGCAACTAAAAATTTTTTTGTTTTCATTTTTCCTCCTTAATTAGCGGAAGATCTCTCATTTTAAGTTCATGATCAATACCAGAGAGAACTTTCGCTTTATCTAACGTCCATTTTGGAGCTAACAAAAGATCTTTTTTAGGATCACCTGTAAGACGATGAATCACAATATCTTTTGGCAAGATCTCCAAAGCGTCACATATAATATCAGTATACTCATCCTTGGTCAATAATGGAAAGGGTTTTTTAAGAAATTCTTTGTAAATTTTAGTATCTTTTTGAATATAAAAAGAATGAAACTTCACTCCAAAAGGGTGAATCTTTGAAACATAGTTTACAGTGTTTAAAAAATCCTCTCTATTTTCGTAAGGAAGGCCGAATATTATATGGGTTAAAAACCTTATACCCTCATTTTTAAGAATATTAACTTTTTCATCAAAAAATTTTTGACTATAGCCTCTATTTATAAAATTTATTGTATTTTCATTTACAGATTGAAGTCCCAACTCAAGAAATAAAAAAGTTTTTTTATCATATTCTTTTAAAAGTTCAATAATTTCTGGACTTAAGCAGTCGCACCTGGTAGCAATGGCAAGACCTTTAACTCCATCATAGGCTATAGCCTGGTCAAAAATTTTTTTAAGATAAGAGGGATCTGCATAAGTGTTTGTAAAATTTTGAAAATAAGCTATATAAGAATCTGTTTTCCATTTTGGGCTTAAAAATTTAATTTGTTCTTTAATTTGTTTTTTGATGGATAAATTTTTGTCTGCAGCAAATTCTCCGCTTCCTGCCTTACCGCAAAAAATGCAGCCCTCATAGGAAAGCTTTCCATCTCTATTGGGACAGGACAGGCCTGAAGAAAGGGAGAGTCTAATTGTCTTTTTTCCGAAAGTTTTTTTAAAAAAATTATCAGAGGATAAATAACGTTTCATATATTTCACCAAAACTATTGTAACAAATTTAACTGTGTTATAATAGTTTTGGTGATAAAATGAACCGCAAGTATAATAATTATCTAATAATGGCAAATGATTTTTTGTATAAAGGAAAATACGATTCTGCACAAAAGTCATTTGAAAAGGCATATTTTTATGCTCTTACTGATAAAGAAAAAATAGACGCCCTTTATGAAGTTGCTGATATATGTCTTATGGATTCAGAATACCAAAGGGCTTATGAAATATATTGTCAAATCATTAAACTTAATGAAAAGGAAACAGGGGCATATTATGGAAAGGCCATTTGTTTTGATTATAAAAATGATTTAAATTCCGCTATTGAAAATTTTAAAAAGGCTATAGAAATAGATTATTTTTATGACAGGGCTCATTATTATTTAGCTTGTGATTATGATCGTTTAAACATGAGAGAAGAGGCTATAAGGGAGCTTAAAATATGTATTGAACTGGATCCTTACGATTATGTTTCTTATAGCGACTTGGGAGCTTTTTACGAAGAATCTAAAGAATATGAAAAAGCTCTTTTCTATATAAATAAAAGTCTTGAAATTGCAAATTCTTATGGAAGAGCCCTCTATAACAAGGGAGTTGTATTCTCAAAGATGAAAAATAAAAAAGAAGCCTTAAAGGCTTATTATCTTGCTTTGGATAATTCTAACGACCAGGATATTTACTTAAATATTTCCGTAATTTATATTGAAAATAAGGACTTTGAAAAATCTGCTGATATTCTTCTTGAAGGGATAAGCGAAAATCCAAATTCTGTAAATCTTCACTACAATCTTGCCTGTACTTTTGAAAATTTAAATAGACGGCAAGATGCTAAGAAACATTTAAGGGAAGCTATAAAGTTAAATAAAGATGCTCTTTTATGGGCAAAAAAAGATAAAGATTTAAAAAAACTTGTATTGGAGGAAAAATGGTAATTATAAAAACAAAAGAAGAAATAAATAAAATGATTGAAGCTGGAAAAATTTTATCGGCTGTCCATCACGCTCTTAGGGACCAAGTTAAGCCTGGAGTAAAAACAATTGATTTGGATAGATTTGTTGAAAAATTTTTAAAGGACCATGATGCAAGCCCTGAGCAAAAGGGTTACGAGGGTTTTCCCTATTCTATTTGTGCATCGGTTAATGATGAAATTTGTCATGGTTTCCCTTCTGAATATGTTTTAAAAGAGGGAGATATTATTACAATTGACATGGTTGTAAATTATAAGGGTTGGCTTGCAGATAGTGCATGGACTTATAAGGTTGGAGAGATTTCAAAAGAAGCTCAGGAACTTATGGATGTTACAAAAAAATGTCTATATCTTGGAATAAAAGAAGCAAAAATCGGGAACAGATTGGGAGATATAGGTAATGCTATTCAAACTTATGCAGAGTCTAAAGGCTATTCTGTTGTTCGTGATTTTGTAGGTCATGGAATAGGAAAAGAAATGCACGAAGATCCTCAAGTTTTACATTTTGGTAAACCAGGAAGGGGTCTTAGAATTCAAGAGGGAATGGTATTTACTATTGAACCTATGATAAATGTTGGAGGATATGAGCTTACCCTTGATAAAAATGGATGGACTGCAAGGACTAAAGATGGTTCATTGAGTGCTCAATATGAGCATCAACTTGCAATTACAAAAGACGGTCCAATAATAATAACCGATCAAGGTGATAATAATGAAGAATGGTGAAATTATTAAATATTCTTTTGCAGAAGAACTTATGAATTCAATAAGCCATTGGATTGGAGTCGTTGCAGGAATAGTTGGTCTTGTATTTTTAATTGTTTTAAGTCTTGGAAAGGGGGCTTTAAAAATGTCTTCTCTTTCTATTTATGGGGGATGTTTTATTGCTATGTTTTTATCTTCAGCCCTCTATCACACCATTCAAAATAAAAAGGCTAAATCAATTTTAAGGGTATTTGATCACTCTTCGATTTTCCTTTTTATAGGAGGCACTTATGTGCCAATAATAATGCTTTCTTTTGATGGAAGAGAGAGAATAATTTTAATCTTTTTAGTGGGAGCTTTGGTCTTAGGTGGAATACTTTTTAAAATCTTTACTTATGGAAAATTTGAAAAGTACAAAAAACTTTCCTTAGCCTTTTATCTCTGCTTTGGTTGGCTTTCTTTATTTTTACTTAAGCACCTTTATTTTAATACTTCTCACATTTTAATTTTATTTTTAGTTTTAGGCGGCTTAGCATACTCTTTAGGTTCAATATTTTATGCAATAAAAAAAATTCCCTTTAATCATGGGATTTGGCATTTATTTGTTTTAGCAGGGGCAGTTTTACAATACTTGGGTCTTCTTTTTACTTATTGTTTAGGATGGTAAAAATGAAAAAAGAATATAATTTGCTTGATGGTCCCATAAAGAAAACCTTGATAACAATGAGCATGCCCTTAATGGGCACTGCCTTTGTTCAAATAGCTTATCAGCTTGTAGATTTAATTTGGCTTGGAAAACTTTCAACGGAAGCTGTTGCAGCAGTAGGCTCAGTAGGATTTTTCATATGGATAGCCCAAGGCCTTTGTCTTATAGGAAAGACAGGGGTTGGAGTGGGGCTTTCCCAGGCCTATGGTAAAAATGATAAGATTATGCTTAAAGAAGTAATGAGAGCAGGAGTAATAGTTAATTTTACTATTTGTGCTCTCCTTATTTTTATATACTTAACTTTTATGAATAACATTTTAGGATTTTTTAGGCTTGAAGAAGAAGTATTTGTCATGGCAAAGGCCTATTTTAAAATTGTAGGCATAGGTTTAGTTTTTACATTTTTAAATCCTATTTTATCTGTAACTTTTCTATCAAGGGGTAACAGTGTAACCCCTTTTAAAATTGCAATTATTGCTCTTTTTACAAATATAATTTTAGACCCTCTATTAATATTTGGATTTTGGATTTTTCCTAAAATGGGCATAAGGGGAGCTGCCCTTGCAACTGTTATAGCTCAGGGAGTTCAAACTTTACTTTCAATAATAACGGGAATAAAGGCCAAGGAGTTATTTGTAAGTGTAAATTATTTTAAAGAAGTAAAATTAAAAAGTATAAAGGGCATATTGAATTTGGGAGTGCCTACTTCTATTCAGGCTCTTGTTCATGCTTTTGTAGGACTTATTTTAAATAAATATACTGCAAGTTTCGGAAGTGTTGCCATAGCAGTTTATTCTATAGGATCTCAAATTGAAAGCATATCCTGGATGAGCGCTGAAGGTTTTTCCAGTGCTTTTACAACTTTTTTCGGACAAAATTATGGAGCTAAAAGATTTGAAAGAATAGAAGAAGCAAGAAAATCCGGCATGAGAATTATAAATTCCATAGGACTTTTTGCTACGATATTTTTAATGGTTTTTTCAAGGCAATTATTTAAAATTTTTGTTCCAGGTGACGAAAAGCTAATTGAATGGGGTATGTATTATCTTTTAATAATAGGGCCTTCAGAAATTTTTATGACTATGGAAATAGGAACTACTGGTATGCTAAATGGTTTAGGTCTTACAAGACTTCCTGCCTATAACGGATTAATATTAAATGTTTTAAGAATACCCTTTGCAAAAATTTTTATGCCAATTTTTGCAGTAAACGGAATTTGGATGGCAATGAGTTTATCTTCAATTTTAAAAGGAAGTATTATTACAATTGGGTATAAATATTTATGTAAGAAAACTGACGGTTTTAGAAACAATATGGAAAAGTATGTCAGCAAACATTAGGAGGTGCTATGTTAGAACAATTTGAAATGCCTAAAGTTGGCGAAGAGATAGTAGTCTTATATACAAACCACGGACAAATTAAACTTAGAATTTTTGAAGATGTTGCCCCAAAGGCAGGAAAAAATTTTAAGGAACTTTGCAAAAAGGGCTATTATGATAACACGATTTTTCATAGAGTAATTGACAATTTTATGATTCAAGGAGGAGATCCTACAGGAACCGGTCGTGGGGGGAAATCCATTTGGGATAAGTCTTTTGAAGATGAGTTCAGCTTAGATTTTCGAAATTTCAGAGGAGCTTTATCCATGGCAAATGCAGGTCCAAATACAAATGGCTCACAATTTTTTATAGTTCAAGCAGGTCCTGTTGGAGAAAAAATTATAAAAGAAATGAGAAGTTTGGGAAAAGAAAAGGGCTATCCAGATGAAGTTGTTGATGCTTATGAAAATTTAGGAGGTACTTACTGGCTTGATGGAAAGCATACGGTTTTTGGTCAAGTTTTTGAAGGAATGGAAGTTGTTGATGAAATAAGTTCTCTTCCTACAAATTCTATGGACAGACCTCAAGAGGACGTAATTATTAAAGAAGCAAGATTGGAGGTTTTTAAATGAAAAAATATATAGCTTACGGCTCAAACATCAATGTGGAATGGATGAAGGAAACTTGTCCTGGTTCAGAATTATTAGGCAGCGGTTATATATTAAATGCAAAGCTATTATTTAGAGGTAAGGGTTATTTAAATCTTGTCCTGGGACCGGGATATGGAAAAGTTCCTGTAAGCATTTGGAACATAAGTCAAGAAAATGAAAGGGCCCTTGATAATTATGAAGAATATCCTTCTTATTACGTTAAAAAGAATATTTTAGTTTTAGGTGATAAGGGCATAGAAGAAGGCATGGTTTATGTTATGACTGATGAGTTTAAGGACATTAAAAAAGCTCCGGAAGATTTTTATGTAAAAAGAGTTTTAGATGGCTTTGAGCAAATGTCTTATGACAAAAAACCAGTTGAAGATGCTTTGGAGGAAATATGCAAATAAGACTTAAAGAAGATAAAATTCATCTTAGAAAACTTGCCCTTAAACTTGCAGCTTTTATAGGCCTTGAGGAAGATTCAATTAAAAATCCTATAATTACTTCTACTGAAAGTTGTGAGGAATTTTCCTTAGAAGACGGAGAATTTAACATTAATAAAAATAAGGAAAAAATAGAAATATCCATTAGTGAGGGCGATTATGATAGGGCATTTAATAAGATTATTATGGATATTTTTTCATACCAAGATGAAGATTTTGAAATTGAAGAAAAAGAAGTCTTAAAAGAAGAGTCCATGTTTTTAGATAAGACTATCTACAGAGATGAATTTCTTAAAAGATATACAAGGATTAATTGCAATCCAAGTGATTTAAGTTTTGAAGAATTTAAAATCCTATGTGAGATAGTAAGAAGAAAAGCTATGGATACTAATGCTCTTGATATAAGTTTTGCTTCTAATGATTTTGAATTTGAAAAGGCTGATTTTGATGAAATTTTATTTGAAGAAAAGACAAAAGTTTTTTATAAGGACTTTGACACTTTCTTTAAGCTTTTAACAGATGAAAATTTAGAAAGAGCTGAATTTATTACAAATAGAGTTTTTAGAGAAAATTCCTATGAAATGCAGCTTACAAAGGGAGTTTCAAGGTCAAAGGAAATTTATATAGATTCAACTTATGATTCAAATTTAAAGGCTTATAAAGATTTGTTTAAAGATTTAAAAATAGAAAGCTTTAAGAATAAGGAAGTCTTTAAAAGAGAAGAATATGAATTTCCCTGGGAAAAAGATGTTTTACTGGAAAAATTAAAAAATTATAAAGACATCGATTCTATAAGATGTGCTATAAGTGAACCTCTTGAAGTAAGAAAGGAGCTTGAAAAAGAGCTTAAAAAATCAGTAAAGGGAAAAGTTCAAGTTATAGATTCCTATAAAAGCGGTTTTTCTTGGATAGAGGATTACATTTTACCAGACCTTATTGGAAAAGAAGTTGATGAAATAGAAATTTATTGGTCCTATATGAAGGGGGCGGATATTTCCGATGAAGCCGGTGCAGTTCCCAGCTATAGCAATCAAGGTGCTGGAGATGAAAATAAATTTTTAGATCTTCCTATAAGATATTTACAAGAGCTTTATCCCATTGATGACATTTTAGCAAAAGAGCTTTCTATTAATAGGGACAAAATTAAATTTATCAACAAGGATATGGAAGATTCTTATGAAATTATTGCAAAATCAAAGGGCAAGGAAGTTTTAAGAGATACTTATAAGGTTATTTTATCTGAAAGACCTTACTTAGATGATTTTAAGGGTATGGGTCTTGTTCATCCTCAAACAGGATATTTTGAAATTACCAGTGGAGACAAAAAGATTGTAGAAACTTTTAAAACTGACTTAGAAAATGTTTGGGATACTTATCAAAATATTTTATCTGAAATTGGAAAAGACATTGAAGGCAAAAATCTTAAAGAAGATTCGCAACCATTTTTTGCAGAACTTTTTATGGACATAAGTCTTTCTGAAACTGATAAAAATTTAAATGTAAGGCAAGATAGGATTTCATCAATTGATCACTTCCATGAAGATTTATATTTTGTAGGTCTTGATTATTTTAAGGCCTTGGGTCAAAAAATGAAGGGCGGAACTTTTGACAGTCCTGGACTGATTTTACCATTTATCCATAATAGAAAGGGTAATGTTAAATTTGAAGTTGAACTTAGAAACTTTTTAGATACCAAACCTTTTATAATAAGGGATTCAAAAAAAGAATACCTTGACATGAATCTTAACTATAAATTATTGGGTTACAGGTATGATAAGGGTCAAAAATTAATTATTGAATGTGATTTAAATAGGGAAGAACTTGAAATTTATTCTAAGATTTTAAAAAGGGGTTTAAGTAAATTTTCTGATTTAAATATTAAGGCTCTTATAATAAATGGTAAAGAGTATGAAGTGGCAGAAAAATATAAGCTTCATGAAAAGGCACCAGCTTTTGATGAGAAAGTTTTAAATCACGAAGATATTTGTGCTTTAAATGATTCTTTAAGGTCCAATAAAAATTTAAAAATAAATTATATTACTAAAAGTTTTATGGGAAGAGATATTGAGTCTATAGAGTTTAATGTAGATGAAGATTTCACTCCGACTTTTAAAAGGACAATGAAAAAGCCTACTATGTATATTAATGAAAGGCATCATGCAAATGAGGTTTCTTCATCCAATTCATGTTATGAACTTACTGAAAAGCTTTTGAAAGATAAAGAACTTCTTAAAAAAGTAAATGTTGTTTTAATACCTATGGAAAATCCTGATGGTTCTTATATTCACAGCCTTCTTATAAAAGAGCATCCCAATTGGATATTCCACATTGCAAGATTTAATGCTCTTGGAAAAGAGTTTGCTCAGGAATATTTTAAGGAGGGTTCTATTCATACGGAAGCCGAGGCTATGGTGCAAATGTTTTATAGACATCTTCCAGATATATACTGTGATAATCATGGAGTACCTCATCATGAATGGGCTCAACCATTTTCAGGATATACAGCTCCTGCCTATAAGGGTTTTTGGCTTCCAAGATCTCTTATATATGGATATTTTTGGTATCCTAAAGAAGAAGAGTATAAGGAAAACTTTAAGCTTTGTGAAGAACTTCAAGACGTAATTGCAGATTCTATAAACAAAGATGATTTAATGCATAAAATGAATTTAGATATGCAGGACAGATTTGAAAAATATGCTCACGCCCTTATGCCAAAGATGTTCCCTACAGGTTATTACAAGGATATAATTTTTTACTGGATAGGTTTTGACACTAATAGGGCTCACAGATATCTTTCTATAAGATATCCGGAAATAACTAAGGTAGGTTTTACCAGTGAAGTAATAGATGAATCTGCCGACGGAGAATTTTTAAAATTATGTTCAAAAGCTCATACAGCTCATAATTTAGACACAATAAAATTCATTTCTCAAAAGGAAATTTTATATGATAGAAAAATTAACACAAAAAGCGGAGGAAGAATTTACCGCAATAGGAGGAGGACACAATGATAAAACTAATAGGTATAGCAATTCTTATTATAGGTTTTGCCCTAAAATTTAACTCAATTGCTATAATATTTGTTTCCATGATTGCAACTGCAATTGTAGGAGGTTTGGGTATAGAAGGTTTTTTGGAAACCTTGGGTACCAGCTTTGTAAATAACAGAGCTATGATGATATTTGTAATAGTAATGCTTGTAACGGGAACTCTTGAAAGGAATGGCTTAAGAGAATCAGCTGCAAAATTTATTTCGAGAATAAAAAATGCAAGTGCAGGAAAAATTATAGCATCTTACGGAATAATGAGAGTAATATTTGCAGCATTTAACGCAGGTTTCGGAGGAGTTGCAGGTTTTATTCGCCCTGTAGTAATGCCAATGGCTGAAGCGGCAGTAAGAGAAGTTCCTGCAGACAACCATGAAGAACACATTGAAGAAGTAAAGGGAATGGCAGCAGGTATGGAAAACATAACATGGTTCTTCGGACAAGTACTCTTCGTTGGTGGATCAGGAGGACTTTTAGTTCAAGGAACTTTAAAAGAACTTGGATATAATGTAGAACTTATAGATCTTGCAAAAGTAGAAATACCAGTAGCTTTAATAGCTACAATTGTAGGAATAATTTATTATATTTTGAAAGATAAAAAACTTTCAAAAAACGGAGCAAAGGGGGAAATTAAATGAGTTTTTTCACATCAACTGAAGTAACAACAGGAGCAAAACTTCTTGAAATCCTTTATATAATAACTGGACTTTTGCTTCTAAATACAGGAATAAGAAATTTAAATGACAAGGCAAATGAAAAAAGAATAGGTACAGCCATATTTTGGATAATACTTGGAATAGTAATAGCTCTAGGAAGATGGATACCGGCAAAAGTTGTAGGTGTTTTAGTAGTATTAATGGCTCTTCCTGCAATATTTAATCAAGTTTCATACAAGACAAACGACATACCTACAAAAGAATATACAAAGGCAGTGAGCGATAAACTTGGATATAAGATATTTATTCCAGCTTTTATGATTGGACTTACAGCAGTAATATTTGCAACAATGACAAAACTTGGAGCCCTAGTAGGAGTTGGACTTGGAGTTGCTTTAGCAATGATAACTTTGTATTTTATGAACAAAGACAATACTCTTAACATTTATTTAAAAGACTCAAAAAGATTTTTGGACCTTGTAGGACCTTTAAGTATGCTTCCTATGTTTTTAGCATCTTTAGGAGCAGTATTTACTCAAGCTGGAGTAGGACAAGTTGTATCAGATATAGTTGGAAATATAATTCCTGAAGGAAATATAGTAGTGGGAATAATTGTATATGCAATAGGAATGGCACTATTCACAATGGTAATGGGAAATGCTTTTGCTGCAATAACAGTTATGACAGTAGGAATAGGAGCTCCCTTTGTACTTGCTCAAGGAGCAGACCCGACTCTTATAGGAATGTTGGCACTAACTTGCGGATACTGCGGAACACTTATGACACCTATGGCTGCAAACTTTAATATAGTTCCAGTTGCAATACTTGAAATGAAAGATAAAAACGGCGTAATAAAAAATCAAGTTGTACCTGCATTAATTATGCTGACGGTACAAATTATTTATATGATAATGTTTAGTTAAGGAGAAAAGAATGAAAATATTATTAACAGGCTTTGATCCTTTTGGAGGAGAAAAAATTAATCCTGCATGGGAAGCTGTAAAAAAAGTAAAAGATGAAATAAATGGATCTGAAATAGTAAAACTTCAAATACCTACAGTATTTGGTAAAGGACCTAAAAAAATAGAAGAAAAGATAGAAGAAATAAATCCGGATGTTGTTTTATCCATAGGACAAGCAGGAAACAGATCTTGTGTAAGCGTTGAATATGTAGGAGTAAACGTAAGAGTTGCAAGAATACCTGACAACGAAGGAAACGAACCTATGTATGAAAAGATACATGAAGATGGAGAAGACGGATATATTTCAAATCTACCAGTTCCTAAAATTGTTGAAAATATAAAAAAAGCA
The DNA here is from genome assembly GCF_030812875.1 of Peptoniphilus koenoeneniae. NCBI lineage: Bacteria > Bacillati > Bacillota > Tissierellia > Tissierellales > Peptoniphilaceae > Peptoniphilus > Peptoniphilus koenoeneniae. The sequence continues at coordinate 246,825 of NZ_JAUSTN010000002.1, read as the reverse complement.
GGACTTCCTGCCTATGTATCTTTCACAGCAGGAGCTTATGTATGTAATGACGTTTTATATTCTGTAAGATATTTGGGTCAAAGAAAATTTAAGGGTTTAAAGAGCGGCTTTATTCATGTTCCTTTTATTGCAGAACAAGTAATAGATAAACCTGCAGGAACACCTTTCATGAACAAAGAAGATATTGTAAAATCAATAGAAATAGCTCTTGAAACAATAATAGAAGAAAACAAATAAAAAATTCCGGAGACTTGTATCTCCGGTATTTTTTTAATAAATTTAAAAGAATTATGATATAAATAAGTATGAGTACCTTGAAAATGGGATTCAAGAAGCTCAGAAATATTTTGGTCAATGTTCGGCAGAGGAATCTTTTATAATTAATGATGCTGAATTTAGATATGTTGGTACTTGGAGATCATTTAGAATGAATCAATATCTTAGAACAGATGATTTATCTGTATTTGAAGGTAATGATGAAGAATATTTAAAAACAATAAATACTTTAAAGAACGTTATCAATTCTAATACAACTCACAAAGATTTTATTTGTGATAGATATGTAGATGGAAATTGGCTCAAAAATTTTATTTCAGATTCAAGTATTGATTCTAATATTGCTTTTGAGGATATTGCTGAAGAATTGAATAAGAATGTTGGTTATGTACAACAACAAAAAGGATTTATTTCTGCGAGTGTTACACCTACAGACAACGTGTTTACAGATAGACCTATTAAAATAGAATTATACGTTCCAAAAGGAACTCATTGTTATGCAACACCTAATGACTATGAAAGTGAAATTATATTTAATACTGGAGTAAAATTTAATTTAAGAGAAGCTAAGTGTGAAAATGATAATTTAATATTAAAAATATTAATTGAGGAGGTAAACAATGGATAAAAAGAATATGAGCTTAATAGAAAGAGCTAAATTAAGTGTAAAATCTCCATTTGAAGCAACAAATGAGGAATTAGCTGATTCGAGATTTTGTGATGATGTTGATTTTAAATCAAAAGAAGAAGAAAAATATTTTTGTAGTTTACCTGATTCTATAGCAGGAGACGAAATAAAACGATTAACCATTGGAATGGAAAAATTTGGTTACGACAATAAGAAAAAATTAAGCGACCTGAATAAGTCGTAAAACTGTTTAAAATCTCTTTTGTTTTAGTCCTGGACAAGACTTTAAAAGGTCTTTTTTGTGTGGGAATATAGCTCAGTTAGGTAGAGCAATTAATTTTTATTAATGAGACACAGGTTCAAATCCTATTATTCCCGCCATTTTGGTTGTGGGACCTAAACCTACATAACTCTATTAGTATTGGTGATACTTAAAATTAACCTGAGGAGGAAATAATGAAAAAAGAAGAACTATTGGAATTAGGATTAAATGAAGAACAGATTCAAGGAGTTTTCAAATTAAATGGTCAAGATATTAATTCTATTAAGTCAGAAAGAGACAACTTAAAGTCTGAACTTGAAGTTGCAAATAATAAAATTTCTGATTTTGAAAAAATTAATGTTGATGAAATCAAATCTGAAATAGAAAAATATAAAAATGAAATTTCTGATTTAAAGCTTAATCATTCTATTGAAAATTCTCTAATGAAATCTAAAGTTAAGAATCCTAAAGCGGCTAAAGCACTATTGGATATGGAAGTTTTAAAGAATTCCAAAAATTTTGATTCAGATTTAGAAACTCAAATTAATAATCTCAAGAAATCAGATGATTATTTATTTGAAGTTGAAGGAAGCTCAGTAGGTGGTGCTGGTTCTGTAAATGAACCTAATGTTAAAGATATGACTTATTCACAAATGATGGAATACTTAGAAAAGAATCCAGGTGCTAAAATTTAAGGAGGAATAATATGCCAGCAATATTTGATGCAAAATATTTTAATGCGGAAGTCTTTACACCATGCCATGGTCTATAACGCAAAAACTGAAATCAAAGACCCAATCAAATGGGGAATAAGTGGGATTTCACTTTATCCATTCTATAATCCTAAGTCGGAGGGGTTTGTCGGAGCATATGCCGATGTACTAAGAGCGACGAAACATACCGCTATAGGCTTTAAAGGAAATAAGGTCTACTTAATAGAAAGTGATAAAAGTCTTACATTAGATGACTTTAGAAAAGGCTTGCTAAATAGTCGAATTGCTTTTGATGGGTTGATAAATTTAGACGGTGGAGGCTCAACACAGATGACTTTTGGCGGCAAAAAGCTGATATCGTCTGTAAGGGCCCTAAATCACCATATAAGGCTTTTAAATGTTTAGACGAGAAATTGCATTAAAACGCGCCAAAGAAAATGAATCTAATAATTAAGTTTAAACCTCGTTGTGACGAAAGACCTTGGTTAATCGCCCGTGAAGATGGAGAATATAAACAACATGCACATTTGAGAACAAAACAAGAAGCTTTAAAAGTCAGAAATTTAATTGATCGCTGGGTATATCCTTATAATAAAAATTATAAAATTGCAGTCAAAAGACTTTTAACTGAAGAAGAATTTAAATCCTTAGATAAAAAAGATAGGTATTTTAATAGAAAAAAGTTTTAGTTTTTGTTGTCCATTTGTTGTCCGAAACCTAATTATGATTAAATATGATAAATTATAAGAAAATAAAGAAACGTGTAAATTTCAATCAAAAAGTTATATTTAAATAAAAATAAATAAAAGCTCCCATTTATGTTATAATTAGAACATGCTGATGTGGCTCAGATGGTAGAGCAGTGCACTCGTAATGCACAGGTCGGGGGTTCGAGTCCCCCCATCAGCTCCAAAAATGTTATGAAATATTTATTTATATATAGTACAAAAGCCGGGAAAAATGATTTTAATAAGTTCCATAGAGAAATTAAAGATTTTTTTATAAAAAAGTCTTTAATAGAAAATTGCCAATTTGTTTTTACAGAAGATGAAAATCATGGAAGAAGGGCGGCAAAAAAATTTGCCCTTGAAAATAAAGAGGGAATAGTTTATGCTTGCGGCGGAGATGGAACCCTATCTGAAATAGCAAATGTTTTAAAAAATACAAATATAGCCTTGGGACTTATACCAATGGGAACGGCAAATGATTTTTCGAAAATATTTGATTATGAAAAATTCACCTTAGACGACTTAATAAATCCGCAAATAAAAAAAATAGACACAATAGAAATAAATAAAACTCATACATCTATAAATATTGCATCAACGGGCCTGGATACAAGAGTTTTAGAATATGCAAGGGAATATGCAAAAAAATATAAATTTTTAGGAAAAAGGATTTATGACCTTGCAACTTTAAAAGTATTGTTTAACAATAGGGGACAAAAAATAAAAATGTTTATAGATGAAAAAATAATTGAGGGGACATATACTCTTTGTGCTTTTTGTAACGGATCTTATTATGGAGGAGGATTTAATCCTGCGCCTAATAGTATTTTAAATGACGGTAAAATGGAAATAGTCTTAGCGGAATTTTTAAAAGTTCCTGAAATTATAAGACTTATACCTAAATATAAAAAAGGTCAAATTTTTAATGAAGATAAAATTAAAATCTTTAAGGCGGAAAATGTAAAAATTGAACTCCCAGAAGAAATTAATTTAAATATTGATGGAGAGCTTTTAAAAGATAGAGAATTTAATTTAAAATTAAATAAAGAAAATTTAAAATTTGCTATCCTTGCAAATTTAAAAAATAAAAACCAAATAAAATAATGCTTCATTTGAAGCATTATTTTTTTAAATTTAAATTAAATCGTCTTTTATAAATTGACGGAGCTTTGGAATTAAAAATCCCTGAGCCATCGTTTCCATTTCAGCTTTATTTTTTAAAAGCTCAACAATTTTCATTCCCATGGCAATTGCAAGACCGGGGCCCATGGCAGTTACCATATTATCATCAATGCAGATTGGAAGATCTTTTGGATTTTTAATACTTAAATTTTCTTGAAATCCGGGAAAACATGTAAAACTTTTGTCTTTTAAAAGTCCTGCCTTATCTAAAGCAATAGGGCCGGCACAAATTGCACAAACAAGTTTTCCGTCTTCATAAAAGTCTTTTATTAAGTTAAGGACCTTTTTATTTTCTGATAAATTCACAGCTCCAGGAAGACCGCCAGGAATATAAAGAGCCCTGTAATGATTGGGATTTATATCTTCCAACAACTTATCAGCCTTAATTTTAACATTATGGGAGCTTAAAACAAGAAGTTCCTTTTCCGTTGAAACTAAATCACAAATAAGATTTGCTCTTCTTGCCATGTCTAAAACAGTGAGAGCTTCCACTTCCTCAAAACCTTCTGCAAGTAAAATTATTAAATCTTTCATAAAAACTCCTTTCGTAATAAATTTATCCAAAAATAAAAAATTAAAACAAAATAAAAAGACGATTTCCTAAGAATAAAATTAGGAAAAAATAAAAAATCAGAGAAAAACATAAAATATTTTTGTATTTAATACCAAAAAATTGCAAACAATAAGTATTTTAAAGAATAAGAAAGAAAAATTTTAATATTTTTAATATAATATAAATGTAAAAAAGATAATTAAAATGTTTTCATAAAAATAAACCGATTAATAATTCAATCGGTTTATTACATTTTAAAAAATAATATGAGGTGAATAAAATGGGCAAAAGAATAGTACTTGCACTTGGCGGAAATGCACTTGGAAATACGCCTGAAGAACAAAAAGAAGCAGTAAAAATAACTGCTGAATCAATAGTAGATTTAATTGAAGCAGGAAATGAAGTTGTAATAGGACATGGAAACGGTCCTCAAGTAGGTATGATTAATCTTGCAATGACAGCAGCAAGCGAATCAGCAGCAAAAACACCTGCTATGCCTTTCCCTGAATGTGGAGCAATGAGTCAAGGATACATTGGCTATCATCTTCAAAATGCAATTGAAAATGAACTTGCAAAAAGAAAAGTTGATAAATCTGTAGTAACTTTAGTAACACAAGTTTTAGTAGATGAAAAGGATCCTGCTTTTTCAAATCCTACAAAACCAATAGGATCATTCTACTCAAAAGAAGAAGCTGATAAAATAGTAGCTGAAAAAGGATATACCTTTAAAGAAGACGCAGGAAGAGGTTACAGAAGAGTTGTAGCATCACCAAAGCCTGTTGATATAGTAGAAAAAGCATCAATAAATGCAATTTTAAAAGCAAATCAAGTAGTAATAGCCGGTGGCGGAGGAGGAATCCCCGTTATTAAAAAAGACGGACAACTTGAAGGAGTAGCAGCAGTAATAGACAAAGACTTCACATCAGCAAAACTTGCAGAACTTGTAGATGCTGATATGCTTGTAATTTTAACAGCAGTAGAAAAAGTTGCCATAAGATTTGGAAAGCCAGATCAAGAATGGTTAAACGAACTTACAATAGCAGATGCACACAAATATATTGAAGCAGGAGAATTTGCACCTGGTTCAATGCTTCCAAAAGTAGAAGCAGCACTAAGCTTTGTAAACTCTAAAAAAGGAAACAAGGCACTAATCACAAGCCTTGAATCTGCAAAAGACGGAATTGCTGGCAAGACAGGAACAACAATAGTTAATAATTAATATAATTTTTTAAAAGAAGGTTTTTTAAAGCCTTCTTTTTTTTTAATAAGATTTTATATTTTCTTAAGATTTAATTCACAAATATTTAAATTCTCTAAGTTATATTATTTGTGGAGGGAAAATATGAAATTTATAAAATTTATATTTAAAACAATAATAAGATTAATCTTTTTAATATTTTTAATTTTTCTCATTTTAAATGCTGGAAGATTTTTACAAAGAGGAAATTTAAATTTTTTACATATAGGAAAAGAAAATCATAAAGTCCTTAAAGATTTAAAAGAGCCTCTTGAAAAGTATTTAAAAGAAAATTATAAGGCTTATTATGACCTTAAAAATATAAAAATAAAAAAAATAAAAGAAGAAGATGGAGGGATAAGTTTTACTGGAAACTTTAAAATGACCCTTAATAAAAAGCCGGAAGACTTACCATTTTTTAAAGCTTTAGAGGACAGCAAAATAAAAGATCCCCAGTTTTTAAAATATAAAAAATACCTTCTGAGCTTAGCAAATAAAAATTATAATAAAAATCAAGAAACAAGTATAAATTTCTTTTTGCCCTATGGAAAAAATAAGGTGGAAGATTTAAAACTTAAGAAAAATAAAGATTATCTGCCCATAACAAATCTGAAAATAGATGATGATATTTTGTATAAAAGGGGTCAAAGGGCGGTAAAATCCTTTGCTTATTTTAAAAAACCAGTCTTTAATTTGGATAAGTCGGTAAAATATTGTAGAGAAAATTGGAATAGAGAGCCACAATACCAAAATGATTGTGCAAATTTTGTGTCCCAATGTTTAGTTGCAGGAGGCCTTAAAGAAAATGAGGATTTTAAACCTCAACATATAAATTATATTTCTACAGGTTATGGAAGAGAAAAAACAGGCTTGGTTAAATATCTTGAAAAAAATAATATTCATGGCCTAATAAAAAACAGATCTCTTGCAGTGGAAGGTTCAGTTGTATATTGGAACAATTTTTCCCATGTAGGATTAATAACTTATAATGACACGATTTTAATAAAATATTCAGCCCACACCTTGGCAAAATTAAATGAGATAATCCCAGAAAAATTAGATGTAAAATTTTATTCTCCCATAATAAAAAGTAATTAAAAAAAACCCTAAAATTTTTTTAGATTTTAGGGTTTTTTAATTAAGCAAAAGTTTCTTTTAAATAATTTATAATGTCCATGGATTCATACATGGGCTTATCTCCAATGAAAAGACAAGGCACTTGGCGTTTGCCACCCTTTTCAACTAAAAACTTTTCAGCTTCCTTATCTTCATCAATGTTTATTATTTCAACTGCACTTATATTTTTTTCTTCAAGAAATTTTTCTACCTTTCTGCAAAAAGGACAAACTGTTCTTACATATAATCTTAAATTTTCCATAATTACCTCCTAAATTAATGATACCCATCTTAAATATTTTTAAAAAGTTTTATTTTTGATATAATGATAGAGAGGTGAATTATGGGTTTATTAGATGAACTTTTTAACAATTTGGGAGATATCACTGAAAGTCTTCAAGGAATAAGTGTGAATTTAAAAAATAATGCAAAAAAAATAAAGAAAACCGGTAAAATTCGTTTGGAAATTGTTAAAGAAGAAAAAAAACTGAAAGATACATATGAAGAATTGGGAAGACTTTATTATGATAAGTTTTATAATAATAAAGAAGTTGATCTTGATGGTCTTGCCCTTAAAATTGAACCTATTCTTGCGAGAATAATGGCTCTTGAAAATTCTTTAAAATTGGCAATGCAGGAATCAGATATAAGTGACGACAACTTAGATGTTAATTCCAAACACTTTGAAGAAAATTACAATAAGGAAAATAAAAGAGAAAGCTACATCTACATTGATGAAGAAGATTTGAAATGATTAAGAAAAATTTAAAAATAGATGATATAAATATTGCCTATATTGATAAGGGAGATAAAAATAAAGATGATGCCCTTATAATTTTACATGGCTGGGGCGCCTATATCGAGTCTATAATGCCAATTTTTAATTTAATTGAAGATAGATATGTCTTTGCTTATGATGCACCTGGATTTGGGGCTTCTGATGCGCCTAATGAAGTCTGGGGCACTTATGAATATAGTGAATTTTTAAAAAAAATTTTAGATAAGTTAAATTTAAAATCTGCAAGTTTTATAGGTCATTCCTTTGGCGGAAAAACTTTAAGCATTTTTGCCGCAAAGTATCCGGAAAAAGTTAAGGGGCTGGTTTTAATTGATGCTTCAGGGGTTTTACCTAAGAGAACTTTTGACTATTATTTTAAAGTTTATTCCTATAAGCTTATGAAAAATATTTACAGGATTTTTAAACCCTTTATTGGAGAAAAAAAACTGGAAAGTTTTAAAAAATCTCGCGGTTCCGATGATTATAATGCGGCTCAGGGAATAATGAGAAAAATTTTTGTAAAAGTTGTAAATGAGTCTACGGAGTCTTATTTTGAAAAAATTAAGGCAGATACTCTTTTAATATGGGGCAAAAATGACGATGCAACTCCTCTTTATATGGGGGAGGTTTTTAATAAAAAAATAAAAAATTCAGGACTTGTGGTTTTAGATGGGGGGCACTACTCTTATCTTGATGATTTTAATTCTTTCGGTCCTGTTCTTAGATCTTATTTAGGAGAAATTAAATGAATTTTGGAATTTTAGATATATTACGTCTTACTCTTTACTTGGTATATGTTTTTTTAGGTTATTTATTATGCCTGGCAAGGGGAAGATACATGCTTAATATGTTGCAAATTGAAGAATATAACAATTCTAAATTTGCTATATGGCTTAAAGAAAATTTAAATAAGGTTTTTTCTTTTACAAATACTACAGATGCAAAAACTCCCCTTGTGATGACTGACAGGGCAAAGAGGTTATATAAACTATTTTTATTTATAAATTCAGTTCTTTTTGCAGGAGTTTTGGGTCTTTTATTTGCAAAATTCAATGACTTAGGTCTTGTAATAATTGTTCTTGTTTTATTGATAGCTCTTATTCAACCCTTAATTCTTTTAATTGCCAATGGAATAAGAAGTCCTTTAGAAAAGAAAATTAATATGGGATTTTATAAATCCGCTCAGGAAAAAATAATAAAATATAAAAAAAATGGTCTTAAAGTAGTGGGCATCACAGGTTCTTTTGGAAAGACCAGTGTAAAATTTTATTTGGAAACAATTTTAAGGGAAAAGTTTAAGGTACAAAATTCACCTTCTTCTTACAACACCCCCATGGGACTTTCAAAGGTTATAAATAATGACCTAGAAGAGGAAAGTCAGATTTTTATTGCTGAAATGGGAGCCTATAAACCTGGAGAAATAGATGAGTGTGCAAAACTTGTTATGCCTGATATTGGAATTTTAACTGCAGTAGGGCCTACTCACATGCAATCTTTCAAGACCATTGAAAATATACAAAAGACAAAGTATGAATTAATTGAAAATCTTCCGGAAGATGGGACTGCAATTTTTAATTATGACAACGACTATGTAAAGCCTCTTGCAGATAAAACTTTAAAAAAGACTATAAGATACGGTTTAAAAGACAATGAAAAATTAAGTTTAAAGGCTGAAAATATAGTCCTGGATGAAAGGGGTTCAAGCTTTGATTTAAGCTATGAAGGTAAATCTCTTCCTTGCACAACAAAACTTTTGGGAGAACATTCAATTCAAAATTTACTGGGAGCTGCAGGAGCCGCTCTTACTTTAGGAATGAGCCTTGAAGAAGTTGTGAATGGAATAAAAAAAGTAGAACCCGTTGAACATAGACTTAATTTAATTGAAGGGGGAGGAAATGGAGTAATAGTTATAGATGATGCTTTTAATTCAAACCCTGTAGGTTTTCGTGCCGCTTTAAAAGTCTTAGGTGCCTTTAAAAATGGACGAAAGATAATTATAACTCCCGGTATGGTTGAACTGGGAGATATGGAAGAAGAGGAAAATTATAAGATAGGAAAAGTTATGGCTGATGTCTGCGACTATTCCATTCTTGTTGGTATAAAAAGAACAGCTCCTATTAAAAGAGGTCTCGAGGAAATGGGAGTTGAAAGTGATAAAATTATAGTTGTAAAGAATTTAAATCAAGCAATGTCTGAGCTTTCAAAAATCACAAGACCAAATGATGTTGTGCTTTTTGAAAATGATTTGCCGGATACTTATGAGGAGTAAAAAATGGAAAATATTGCAGTTATTTTTGGGGGAAGAAGCGTAGAACATGAAGTTTCCGTAATAACGGGGATGCAAGTTGTGGAAAATATGGATAGGACAAAATTTAATCCAATTCCTATTTTGATTACAAAAGACGGAAAATTCTTAAGTGGAGAGGGTCTTAAAGATTTCGGAAATATAAAACATAAGAGATTTGAAAATACTCAAGAAGTATTTTTTAAGCCCATTTATAAAGATTTTAATCTTTATACCCAAGTGGAAGAAAAGGGAGGACTTTTCAGTAAAAAGACTGAATCGACTCAAATTTATAAAAAAATAGACGGAGTATTTATTGCCCTTCACGGAACTTTTGGAGAAGATGGATGCATCCAAGGACTTTTTGAACTTATTGGAATACCCTATATAGGTTGTGGAGTTTCAGCAGCTGCAGTGGGTATGGACAAGGTTCTTATGAAAAAAGTTTTCGGCTCTTTTAATATTCCAATGACTGATTATTTTTATTTTTACAGAGATGGTTTTAATGAAGACCAAATCATAGAAAAAGCTGAAAAAATAGGCTATCCTCTTTTTGTAAAGCCTGCAAACTTAGGCTCAAGTGTAGGAATTTCAAAGGCAAAGGACAGAACTTCTTTTATAGAAGCTATAGAAGTTGCCAAAAATTATGATAGAAAAATCTTAGTTGAAAAAGCTGTAGAAAGCCCAAGAGAAATAAACTGTGCTGTTTTAGGTTATGAAAATGACCTTATAACTTCCCTTTGTGAAGAACCCTTAGGATGGAAGGACTTTTTATCTTATCAAGATAAATATATGGGATCTGGAAAAACTAAAAGCGGTGGAGGAATGAAAAATCAAGAAAAAAATCTACCGGCTAAAATTTCTCAAGAGATGAAGGAAGAAATAGAAAATCTTGCTAAAAAAGCATTTTGTGCTATAGACGGAAATGGCGTTGCAAGAGTAGATTTTTTAGTTGATAAGGATAAGGTTTATGTAAATGAAATCAATACCCTGCCTGGATCAATTTCTTTTTATCTTTTTGAACCTATGGGAATAAAAATGACAGACCTCATAACAAAACTTATTGAGTTTGGAAAGAAAAGAAATGGACAAAGAAATAAAAACATTTATTCTTATGATTCAGATCTATTTAATAAAACCACTTATGGGGCGAAATTATAATGATTGAAGATAAAATTTTAGAATATATTAAAGAAAATCCTGGCGTTGGTTTGGGAAAACTTCCTAAAATCTTTCAAGTAGATAAATACAATAGAAAAGAATTTATAAAAATGATTGATGGTCTTGAAAAAGATGGAAAGATTTTTATAGATAAGCATGAAAAGATTTTTTTAGTAGACGGAGTTAAATATGTAAGAGGAAAAATACAGGGAAACGAAAAAGGTTTTGGCTTTTTAATATCTGACATGGCAAAGGACATTTATATTGCAAAAGAAGATATGAATTCTGCCATGAATAAGGATATTGTCCTTGTAAAAATAAAAAAGGATCAGAAAGATAAAAAACCAGAAGGAAAAGTTTTAAAAATAATAAAAAGAGGGGAAGAAAAAATAATAGGAGTACTTCAAGCCTCAAAAGACTATGGTTTTGTAATACCTGATGATCCTAAATATAGTAGTGATATTTATATACCAAAAGAAGAAATAAATGGCGCTCAAGACGGACAAAAAGTAGTAGTAAAAATAACAAAATGGGCCGAAAAAAATAAAAACCCTGAAGGAAAAATAAAGGGCATCTTAGGTTATGTGGGGGAGCCGGGAGTAGATATACTTTCCATAGCTCAAAGCTTTGATATACCTTTAAAATTTCCGAAAAAAGTTTTAAATGAAGCAAAATATATACCCCAAGAAATTTCTGAAAAATCTTTAAAGGATAGGGCAGATTTTAGGGACCATACAATTTATACAATAGACGGAAAAGATTCAAAAGACTTTGATGATGCTATAGAAGTTTGTAAAAACACAGACGGGACATATTTTTTGGGAGTTCATATAGCAGATGTAAGTCAATATGTAAAAGAAGCCTCTTATATTGATAAGGAAGCTTTTAAAAGAGGAAATTCCTATTACCTTATAGACAAAGTAATTCCTATGCTTCCAGTTGAACTTTCCAATGGCATTTGTTCTTTAAATGAAGGAGTTGAAAGGCTCACCTTATCTTGTCTAATGACAGTGGATCAAAAAGGAAAAGTAATAAAATCGGAAATAAAAGAATCTGTAATAAAATCTAAAAGAAGACTGGTATACGATAATGTAAGTGACTATCTTGAAAAAGGAATAAAACATGAAAGTCTTGAAGGCCTTTATGAAAGTCTGGATTTAGGAAAAGAACTTGCTGAAATTTTAATGAAAAAAAGAGAAGACAGGGGAGCTATAGATTTTGACTTTCCAGAAAATGAGTTTGTCATTAACGAGGAAGGCCACCCTCTTGAAGTAAAAATAAGCGAAAGAAGAATAGGCAATAAGCTTATAGAAGAATTTATGATACTTGCCAATGAAACAGTTGCAGAAACCTATTATTGGATGCAAGTTCCCTTTTTATACAGAATTCACGAAGAACCGGAAGAAGAAAAAATCGATACCCTAAATGCAGCTATAAGACATTTAGATTTAAAAGTAAAAGTTTCACAAGAACTGCAACCTATAGAAATACAAAAGCTTATAAAAAAAGTGGAAGGAAGTCCGGAAGAGCTTTTTGTTTCAACTCTTGCCCTTAGAAGTTTGCAAAAGGCAAGATATTCGGAAGTAAATGATAAACACTTTGGACTTGCATCAAAATATTATTGTCACTTCACATCACCTATAAGAAGATATGCGGACCTTACAATTCATAGAGTAATAAAAGATATAATTCATGGAAGACTTTCTGAAAAAAGAATAAAAAGTCTTGAAGCCCTAATGCCTTTAATAGCAGATAAAACTTCAATGATGGAAAGAGTTGCTCAAAGCGCCGAAAGAAAAGTGGATGCAGTTAAAATGGCTGAATACATGAAAGATCACATAGGAGAATCTTTTGAAGGTATAATCTCATCTGTTACAAACTTCGGAATATTTGTCCAACTTCAAAATTTAATTGAAGGCTTAGTGTCCTATCAGTCCATGGACGAGTACTTTGAATATGATGAAAATGAATTTTGTGCAAAAAGTACACAAAGTAATAAAAGCTACCACATGGGAGATAAGGTAAAAGTAAAATGTCTAGGAGCAGATTTGATTGCAGGGACAATAGACTTTGAATTGGAGTAAAAATGGCAAAAGAACAAGAAAATTTTCTTGCACAAAATAGAAAAGCAAGACATGAATATTTTTTAGATGAAACTTACGAAGCTGGAATAGTTTTAGTAGGAACGGAAGTTAAATCTATAAGAAAAGGAAAATGTAATATAAAAGATGCCTACTGCCAAATAAAAAATAGAGAAGTTTTTATAGAAAATATGCACATAAGCCCCTATGAACAAGGGGGAATTTATAATGTGGATCCAATAAGAGAAAGAAAACTTCTTTTAAATAAAAGTGAAATAAGAAAATTGGACAGGGCAATTTCTCAAAAAGGTTACACAATAATTCCAACAAAAGTTTATTTGGTAAGAGGCAGGGTAAAAGTTGAGATAGCCTTAGCAAGAGGTAAAAAACTTTACGACAAAAGAGATGCAATAGCAAAAAGAGATGCAGATAGACGCATAAAACAATATGAAAAAAATTAAAAATAAAAAATTTAAAAACATGGAAAATTTTATTTCCATGTTTTTTTAATATAAAAAACAAAAATGCTTCACGTGAAGCATAAAAAATTAAATTTTAAAATGCTCTATATAAAGCGTAAAAAATATCTTATAAAAAAATAAAAAATTTTTTTGAAAAATATTTGCAAAAAAAATAATAGATGTTATAATAAAGCTAAGGTCAAAGAAGGTCAAACATAAAAGCGAAAAAATATTAAAACAAATTTGATCTGTACAAGGAAGTGAAATATATGGAGTATAAAGATTATTATAAAATTTTAGGCGTTGAAAAAAGCGCATCAGATAAAGAAATTAAATCAGCCTTTAGAAAGCTTGCAAAAAAATATCATCCGGACTTAAATCAAGGTGATAAAAAAAGTCAGGAAAAATTTAAAGAGATAAACGAAGCTTATGAAGTGCTTTCAGATAAAGATAAAAGACAAAAATACGATACCTTCGGATCAAATTATGATTTCAGTCAAGGAACAAACTTCGATCCCTCTCAATATGGTTACACCTATACGAGCGGGGGAAGTGGAGGAAATTTTTCAGACTTTTTTGATTTAATTTTCGGTAGAGATTCTTCAAAGGATAGGGGTTTTAGTAAGGGAAGCTTTGGTGGTTTTAATATGGGAGATATTTTTTCCGATATGACTTCTTCAAGAAGCAGAAAACCTCAAAGAAAATCCTATGAAACTGAAATTAGTCTTTCTTTAGAGGAAGCTTATAAGGGAACTGAAAAAAAATTAAAACTTAATATAGATTCAAAATCTGTGGATATTGATTTAAAAATTCCATCAGGTATAGGCCCTAGTAAAAAAATCAAAGTTAAGGGTGAAAAATACGGAGTTAATGGAGATATTTTATTTAAAATAAAATTAATACCTAATCACAATTTTACCCTTGATGGCTTAAATTTAACTAGTAAGGTTAATATTTTCCCGTGGGATGCAGCTTTAGGAAAGGATCTTTTAGTAGATACCTTAAATGGAAAAATAAAATTAAAACTTCCCGCAGGTTTTAAGGGTGGAAGCAAAATGCGTGTAGCAGGCAGAGGTTTTAAAGACTTAAAGGGCAAAAAAGGAGACTTATATATAGAATTTAACATTGTAAATCCTCAAAGCTTAAGCCAAGACCAAAAGGATTTATATGAAAAGCTAAGAGATTTAGATAAATAGAAAAAAGAAAATAAAAAAGAAAAAGGTGATAATATGAATTTTGAAAAGTGGACGCAAAAAAGCGTAGAAGCTTTACAAAAAGCTCAAAATCTTGCAAATGAATTTGGAAATCCTCAAATAGAAGATATCCATTTAAATCAGGCTTTAGTGTCTGATAATGAAGGTTTGATTTCCAAAGTATTATCATATATGGGAATTAATCCAGATTTAGTAAAAGACGATTTGAAAAAGGAAATTGAAAAACTTCCTAAGCAAAGAGGGGGAAATATATCTCCCAGCCAAGATCTTGCCGTAATAATAAGGGACGCAGATAAGATAAGAGATGAATTTGCAGACTCTTATACTTCCGTTGAACATCTTTACATGGCAATGATAAAACGTGGAGGAAAGTCTAAAGAAATTTTCAAAAAATTTAACATAAATATGGAAAATTTTCTTGAAAATCTTCAAAAAATAAGAGGCAATCAACACGTTACCAGTGATAATCCGGAAGATACTTTTGATGCTTTAAATAAATATGGTAGAGATTTAACTATGGAAGCTCGTGCCGGAAAAATAGATCCGGTTATAGGTAAAGATGAAGAAATTCGTAATGTAATAAGAATTTTATCAAGACGTACAAAAAACAACCCCGTTTTAATTGGAGAACCTGGTGTAGGTAAAACTGCCATAGTTGAAGGACTTGCCCAAAGAATAGTATCAGGAGATGTTCCTGAAGGTTTAAAAACAAAGACTATTTTCTCTCTTGACATGGGTTCATTAATAGCAGGAGCAAAATACAGGGGAGAATTTGAAGAAAGATTAAAGGCTGTTTTAGGGGAAGTAAGAAAAAGCGAAGGTCAAATAATATTATTTATAGATGAAATTCACAACATTGTAGGTGCAGGGAAAACAGATGGTGCTATGGACGCATCAAACCTTTTAAAACCTATGCTTGCCAGGGGAGAACTTCATGCAATAGGAGCAACAACCCTTGATGAATTTAGAAAATATATAGAAAAAGACCCAGCCCTTGAAAGAAGATTTCAAAAAGTCTTAGTGAGCGAACCAACAGTAGAAGAAACCATTTCAATTTTACGTGGAATAAAAAATAAATACGAAATTTATCATGGTATAAGGATTTCCGACTCAGCAGTAATAGCTGCAGCAGTTCTTTCAGACAGATATATTTCAGACAGATTTTTACCGGACAAGGCAATTGATTTAATGGATGAAGCCTGCGCCATGTTAAGAACTGAAATTGACTCCATGCCAACGGAAATAGACCAAGTAAGACGTAAAATTCTTCAATTGGAAATAGAAAGGGAAACTTTAAAAAAAGAAAAAGACGACCAAAGTTTAAAGCGTCTTCAAAATATAGAAGAAGAACTTTCTAAAGAAAAAGAAAGCTATGATCTTCAAAAGGCAAAATGGGAAGCAGAAAAGAAAGACTTAGACAGAGTAAAAGAACTTAAAGAAAAAATAGAAGATATAAAACACAAAATAGAAGAAGCCGAAAGAAAATATGATTTGGAACAACTTTCAGTTTTAAAATATGGACAACTGCCTGAACTGGAAAAACAATTAAAAGAAGCAGAAAAAATAACAAAAGACGAACATTCCATGGTAAAGGAAGTAGTGGGAGAAGAAGAAATCAGACAAGTAATAAGCCGCTGGACAGGAATAGCTCTTGAAAAATTAAATGAAACTGAAAAGGAAAAACTTTTAAAATTAGACCAAAGACTTCACCAAAGAGTAATAGGGCAAGACCAAGCAGTAGAAGCAGTATCAGACGCCGTATTAAGAGCAAGAGCAGGTCTTAAATCACAAAATAGACCCATAGGTTCATTTATATTTTTAGGACCCACAGGAGTAGGAAAAACTGAAACAGCAAAGGCCTTAACAGAAGACTTATTTGACGATGAAAAAAATCTTATAAGACTTGATATGAGTGAATATATGGAAAAATTTTCAGTATCAAGACTAATAGGATCGCCACCAGGATATGTAGGCTATGAAGAAGGGGGACAACTTACAGAAGCTGTAAGACGTAAACCCTATTCAGTAGTCTTGTTTGATGAAATAGAAAAAGCCCATCCAGATGTATTTAATATACTCCTTCAAGTATTAGACGACGGAAGACTTACAGACAATCAAGGAAGGACAGTAGACTTTAAAAATACTGTCATTATAATGACAAGTAACTTAGGCTCATCAGACCTACTTGAAGGAATAAAAGAAGACGGAGAAATTTCTCAAGAAGCAAAAGACGCTGTAAATGAAAAATTAAAAAGAGAATTTAGACCGGAATTTTTAAACAGAGTAGACGAAATAGTTTTATTTAAGCCTCTTATGAAAGATCAAATATTTAAAATAATAGAAGCTTCAATAAAAGAAATAGAAGACCGTTTAAAAGAAAGGGAAATAAGCTTAAAAGCAACAGAAGAAGCAAAAGAATATATTTTGAAAAATTCTTACAACATTCAATATGGAGCAAGACCTGTAAAAAGATATATTCAATCACAAATTGAAACAAAACTTTCAAGACTTATAATAGCAGGAAAAGTAATAGAAAAAAGTAAAGTTGAAATAGTTGTAAAAGACAATTCCCTTGATCTTCAAGTAAAATAATAAAAATTAAAAAATTATAAAATCTCCTTAAGGAAATAACTTTAAGGAGATTTTTTTGTGAAAAGCCGCTTTTATTTTTACAATTTCCTTACATTTTATAAAATTTCAAGTTACATCTCTATTGTAAACTTAAAAAAAGAGGAGTGTGTATGAATTGAGACTTAAACTTGAAAACATTTGTAAATCTTTCGGGAAAAAAGATGTCTTAAAAAATATAAATCTTGAAATTGAATCCGGAAAACTTACAAGTTTTTTAGGACCTTCAGGTTGTGGCAAGACAACTCTTTTAAGAATTATAGCAGGTCTTGAAAAACCTGATAGAGGGAGAATATTTTTTGATGATGTTTGTGTTTTTTCTAAAGATGAAAATATAGATCTTCCAACGGAAAAAAGAGGGTTGGGATTTGTATTTCAAGATTTCTCACTTTGGCCTCATATGACTGTTTATGACAATGTTGCCTTCGGTTTAAAAGTTAAAGGAGATTTTAAAAATATTGATAAAAAAGTTAAATCTGCTTTGAAAAAAGTAAGGCTTGAAGGATATGAAAAAAGATATCCATCAATGCTTTCTGGTGGGGAACAACAGAGAGTTTCTTTTGCAAGAGCCATAGTCATAATGCCGGGATGTATTTTGTTTGATGAGCCCTTATCTGCTCTTGATGCAATTTTAAGAAAGCAAATGCGTCTTGAACTTAGGGAACTTATAAATGAACTTTCAATCACAGGAATATTTGTGACCCATGACCAAACTGAGGCAATGAGTATGAGTGAAAAAATTGCGGTTTTTCATAATGGTTTCTTAGAACAGTACGATACTCCTTACAATATATACAATCATCCTAATAATGAATTTGTTGCAAGTTTTATAGGACTTGGAAATTGGATTAAGGATGATCTTATGTTTAGGCCTGAAGTAGCAAGTTTGAATGACTTTGAAGGTGCAAAAACTTTCAACACAATTGTTTCAAAAGTGCAGTTTTTAGGGAACTCTTATCTTTTAAACGTTAATCATAACGAAAAAACTTGGAGTATTTTTTCTAATGAAAGATTAGATGTGGGGGATAAGTTGACTATTCATATTGATGAAAAAAACTTTATTAAGATTTAGGAGGAATTATGAAAAAATCTATTATTGGAATTTTACTTTGCTCAATTTTACTTTTAAGTGCTTGTGCTAACGGAAATTCAAAAGAAAACTCTAAGGCTAACTCTGAAAATAAGGGTGAAAATGTGTCAGATAATAAAAAAATTACCGTTTATATGCCTTCTCCAGCAAAACTTACAGAAAAATTAACTGAAGCCTTTAAAGAAGAAAGTGGAATTGAAGTTGAAGTTTTCCAAGGCACTACAGGAGAAATTTTAGCAAGACTGGAAGCTGAAAAGGCAAATCCTATTGCAGATGTTGTAGGTCTTGCATCATGGTCTGACGGTTTAAGCTTAAAATCTCAAGACATGTTAATGTCCTACGAAATAAAAAATAAAGATAAAAGTGTAGAGGGATGGATTGATGAAGACAATGAACTTTTCGGTTACTGTGCCTCTGCAGTTGGAATTATTTATAATACAAATGCCTTTAAAGATTTAAATGCAGATTGGAGCGAACTGTCAGATCCTAAATATAAAGGCCAAATTGCAATTCCAGACCCTGAAAAATCCGGAGCTTGTAAAGACTTTCTTGCAGCATATATAGATAATTTCGGTTGGGATGATTTTGAAAACATGGCTAAAAACGGTTTAATTGTTCCAGGAGCAAATAAAGCTGCCCTTGAATCTGTAACAACAGGGGAAACTGGAATTTTAGTTGCAGGAGTTGATTACAATGCCTACACTTCAAAAAAGAAGGGTGAACCCATAGACATTTATTATCCTAAGAGCGGAACTGTTGTAAATCCTCGTCCAGCTTTAATTTTAAAATCAGCACCTAATCCTGAAGGAGCTAAAAAATTTATAGACTTTCTTTATTCAGATAAGGCTCAAAAGATGGTGGCAGAAGCTTTTCTTATTCCAGGAAGAAGCGACATTGAAATGGACAATAGAGCAGGTCTTAAAGATATAAAACAAATTCCTACAAATTGGGAAAATATGATGAAAATAGCAACAGATTCAGCTAAAAAATTAAACTCTCTTGTTGCCAAGTAATGAAATTTTTTAAAAAAAATTTAAATTTGATAATTATAGGAGTGATTTTAATATTTTTAATTATCGCTCCTCTTTTATCTGTTTTTTTAAAAGCAGTAATAATTGACGGAAAATTAAATTTAAGCTTTTCTCTTGAAGTTTTTTCAAAAAATGAAAATTTGCAAATGATTTTAAACTCTTTGCTTTTGGGAATTTTAGTCGTAATAGTTTCCACACTTATTGCAGGACCCTTAGCATTTTTGTTTTCAAGAACGGAACTGGCAAATAAAAAAATCTTTGAAATTTTATTTCTTATACCTTTTATGACGCCTCCATATATCGCTTCTATGGGTTGGATATTGTTTATGCAAAAAAATGGACTTTTACAACAGATAGTTCCCATGTTTAAGGGAAGTGAAAATTGGTTTTTCACATTAGCAGGCCTTGTTCTTGTTATGAGTTTGCATATATTTCCATTTATGCTTACTATTTTAAAAAACGCAATGGCAAACATACCAAACTCTCTTTTAGAAGCGGCGAAAGTTTTTGGAGCAAATTCAAAAATAAGAATGATAAAAATTTTTTTGCCACTTTTATACTCAAATTTTGCCATAGGAGGTCTTTTAGTTTTTGTAAAAACTTTAAGTGAGTATGGAACTCCATCTACATTAGGAAAGCGAATAGGCTTTAGTGTATTTACCACAGATATTCATAAATATGCAAGTATTGCACCGGTGGATTTCGGAAAATCAGCAGCTCTTGCAAGCTTACTTATGGGTATTTGTATTTTTATGTGGCTTATGCAAAATATCATAACAAAAAAAGCCAGCTATAATTTAGTTGGAGGTAAAGGTTTAAAAGTATCTCTTATAAAACTTGAAAAAGGAAAAAAATTTTTAGCCTATCTGTATATTTTTTTAGTTATATTTATTTCAATTATAATTCCATACTTTTCTATAATTTCATCATCTCTTATAAAATTGAGGGGAATTGGATTTAAAATGGGAAATTTCACAACGGCAAACTACCATGAACTTTTTTTTGAATCTCAAAAGGGAATGGAGGCCATTAAAAATTCATTTTTATTGGCATTTTGCTCAGCTACAATTTGCGTAATTTTTGGAACTTTAATAGTTACAATGATATTTTATAGTAAAAATAAACTTGGAAAAACTATAGAAGGAATAGGACTTTTACCTGAAATGCTTCCAGGTATAGTAATAGTAATAGGAATAATGATTTTTTGGAACCGTTTATATAAAATTTTACCCCTATACAACACCATGGGAATAATGGTTTTAGCTTATGTAATTTTATTCTTGCCATATACAATATCCTATGTAACAAGCGGATATACACAAATTTCTGAAAATTTAGTAGCGGCAGGAAAAGTTTTCGGAGCAAGTCCCCTATATATTTTTAGAAAGATAAATTTACCCCTAATATTAAAATCAGTTTTTTCAGCATGGATGATGACCTTTATAATAGGCTTAAGAGAACTTGTCACAGCATCATTAATTTCACCGCCAAATAAGCTTGTAATATCCACATTTATAGTTCGTGAATTTGAACAAGGATCCATATCTTTAGGAATGGCAATGGCATTGATAACTGTTTTAATAACAACCACAAGTTTAATTTTAGTCAGATTATTCTTAGAAAGGAAAAAGATATGAAATTTAAAATTGCAGGAGGAGTGGGAGAACACGGAAGAAATTCTTTTTACTTTGAAGGTGAAAAATTTTCAATTTTATTTGATGCAGGCATAAAAAATAAAACCTTATTGCCTGATTTAAGTAAAAAAGAGATAAAAAAAATTAAATATGTTTTTTTATCCCACATTCATAAAGATCACAGCGGAGCTTTAGATTTAATTTTTCAAAATAATAGAAACTGTACGCTTATAACAAGCTATGAAACTTTTAAAATGCTTAAAAAAGTTTATCCTACAATATATCTTGAAGACATAGATGAAAAAGTTGACGGCATGAAAATCCAGTGGGGAAGAAGTGGCCATGCCAAAGGGGCGGTATATTTTAATTTGGAATTTGAAAATAAAAAGATTTTTTATTCAGGAGATGTAAACTTTCAAACAAAAGTCTATAAATATGACCTAATAGAAGATCAAAAAGCCGATTTTGCAATAATTGATGCAGCTTATGGATTTAACGAAAATAGTTTTGAAAAACAAAAAGAAAAATTAATAAAAAAAATAAAAGAATATTTAAAAATTACAGATAAAATATTTTTTCCAGTCCCTGAATATGGAAGAGGACTTGAAATTTTAAAAATTCTTGAAGAAAATTTTGACTATAAAATTTATGGAGATAAAAAAATAAGAAAAGCATTCTCTTGTGGATTTAACAACTTTTGGCAAAATGAAAAAGTAAAATTAGACCTTTTTCCCATTAAAAATAAAATGAAAGGCTTTATATTTTTACAAGACCCACAATTAGAAAATAAAGAAAGCTATAAAACAGCAATAAAAATAATTGAAAATGGTGGAAGAGGAATTTCTACAGGAACATTGGAAAAAAAATCGAAGGCCATGAAACTTTTAAATAAAAATAAAATGTCTCAAGTAATTGTTCCAACACACTTAAATTTCAATCAATATAGAGAAATTCTTGAAAACAATAATTTCAAAATGGCAATTCCTTTCCACACTATATCATTTAATTGCCCTAAAAAATTTGAAATTTAAAATTTTATAAGACTAAAAATAATTTGCTATAAATTTATAAAAATAGTTTATAATAGGATTAAATTGAACAAAAACATAAGATGTATTGAAATAGCAAATGATATTTAGTTAATTCTAATTTGAACGCCAACATGAGATGTAAAAAATTTTTTAAAAATGTGCTTGTAATTTAATATAAAAAGTTTTATTATTAATTTGTAATCAAGCAAATGATAATTATATGGAGGTGATTATTTGAAAGTTTATGAATTAAACGTAAAGACATTTTTGTTAGAAGATTTAAAAAAGGAGGATGTACAAAAAGAATTAGCGAAGCTTATCAATGGATATTTAGCTTTAAATGAAAAATTTTTAGCTTTTCACGAAGAAAAAAATTATAAACCATATTGCTTTGACAGTTTATATCCAATAAAAAATTTTTATGTCAAGGAAAAACTTTGCCAATTTAGAATAAGATCTATAGATAAAGATTTTGTAAATTATTTGTTAAATGGCTTTGAAAATTATAAAAATTATAATTTTAAAAATTTACTTATTAAACCTAAAGTTATAAAACAAGATTTAATTGACAAGATTTACACCTTAAATAGCCTGATTTTAAAATCAGATGAGGGATATTGGAGAAACAATTTAAGTGTTGATGAATTTGAGAAACGTATTAAAGAAAATATTTTTAAAAAATATAAATATTTCACGAAAAACGAAATCGAAGAAAAAGATTTTTATGATTGTATAAAATTTTTAAATTCAGGTCCAATTCCATGTAAATTTAAAAATATCACTCTTTTAGGAGACAAAATTGAACTTAACATTAAGCCTGACAAATTTTCTCAAGAAATTGCATATTTTTCTTTAGGGGTTACTTTTAGTGAAAACAATTCTTATGGGTTCGGATTTGAAGGCTATAAACTTATGGAAAGGAGTTAACGGTGATTAAAGAGTGCATAGAAATTTTTCAAGAGGAGCTTAAAAAAGACCCAAATCTAATTTTAAAAAGCTACTTGCCAAAGGATGGTAAATATATATTAGTTACCATGAAAGAAAATGAAGATTGGGCTCTTAGTGAACCTCTTACAATTAAATATGATAAAAAGACAAAAATAATTGATGGGGAAAATTCTTTAAATTATGATTTTATAAAGTATTTAGATTACCATTCCAACATCTTAGATTCCAATAAGAGTATGGATTTCAAAAAACTTATACAAAGCTCCAATTATTACAGTATCTTTTTTAAAGAAAATATTTATCCTAAAGAAGAAAGTGCAAAAATTATTTTAAGCCGAATTTATGAACTTTTAGATTCGGGAAAATTCTCTTTGGATAAAATCGATGAAGAGAAAAGTATTTTTAAAGAAGAAATTTATGCTGGCTTAGATTTTGAAGATGTTGAAAAATTCAAAAAATTTTTTTCTTCAATTTTAAGGTATTTTGATACTTTAAAAGATCCATACACTAAATATAAAGATAAAGAATCAAAAGTCTTATATGAAGAAAATGAGAATATTTTAGGGATTGTCAATACAGAAGAAGTAGAAAAAATTAGAAATTGGTTGATAAAAAATTTAGATAAATTTAACCTAAATCCTGACAATAAAACTTATTTTAAAATATTTTTTGTATATGAAGATAAAGAAAAAACAAAAAGAGCATATAAGCGAGAACAAGAGCGTTATCTAAGAAGCAACTCTTTTAATAAAAATAAGTATAATAAAGAAATTGACGGGAAAATTTTTGGCTTATCAAATAATAATATGGGTCTAAACGAAAAAAAACCCTATCTCAGCAATTTTGACAGAATAATAAATGAGCCATATTTAATAAGTACGGAAGATGCAGAAATTCAAAAAACATTTTTTGATTATTTGGATAACCTTGTTAGAAGACAAATTTATAGAGTATATTTTGACATCAAAAGAGAAAAAATTTTAGAAAATGATTTTGATTTAAATGAAGACTTTAAGGGATATGAACTTCTCTTATATCCGGACAAGAATGAAGCTGCCATTTTATCGTATAAACAATATACTAAAAACTTATTTGATATTGATATTACTTTTAAAGAGTATATAAAAGAGAATTATGGAAAAGATGCAAAAGAAGATGATATAAAAAAACAAAAAAGTAAATACTCTTACATGACAAAAAGATCAGACGTAATGAAAAATGTTGATTGGGTTTATTTTTATAATTATTTTTATAAAAACAGAGATAGTCTCGAAAATTTAAATATAAAAGATGGAAATTTAAAATTAATCATTATTAATCATGGTCAAAATGCTTTGAATTTTATTTTAAACGGAAAAGAAAAATATTTTGAAAAAAATTTGGACAGCTTAATGTTTGATTCTATTAAATATTCACTTTCTAATAATTATTTTAATAAGGCCATCGCTCAATTCAATTATTATCTTTCTTTTAAAGACTATTTTGAAAAAAATATAGGAGGTTTGTTTATGACTTTACAAAAAGATATGAAAGAAAAAATAAGGTCGGGAGGAAATTTTGAATTTGAAAGCGACGAAGAATTTTTATTCGGAATTGGTCAAATTTTAAGATATCTTTTAGACAAAAGTAATATAGGAGATAAAAATCTTACTTTTATTAGAGAATATTTAGATAACGATAATCCCAAAAAAATAGTAGAAAAGTTAAAAAGACTGATTGTTAGATATGGGCATAATATAAAAGTTATTAAAAATTCAAATTTAAATGGACTAATCAGCAAAGTTTTAAGCTATGAATACAAGGGAAAAAAAGTTGATGATAAGTATATAATTTGTGGTTTTTTAGATGAAGTTTATATTTATAATAAAAAAAATAATTCTGAAGAAAAGGGGAATATAAATGAGTAAGTTAAATTATAGAGTATATGGAGTTTGCGGAGTTAGAGCAATTATGGCAAACTGGAATGCAGATTTTACAGGATATCCGAAAAGTTTAAGCAATGGACAATTTTTTGCATCAGATAAAGCTTTAAAATATCCAATGAAAGTTAAATGGCAAAATAATGGAGAAAAAGTTTTATATATAAAAAGTTATTTAATTTCAGATAGTGGATTTTTAATTCCAAGAACTTTAAAAGAAAGATATGAAAAAATTTTTAAAACTGAGCTTACTAATTCTAAAAAGGGAGAATCTGAAAAAGTCTTGACAAATCTTTTTTCGGCCATCGATGTTAAGAATTTCGGAGCAACTTTTGCAGAAGCCGGAAATAATATATCCATAACCGGAGCAGTCCAAATATCTCAAGGTTTAAATAAATATGAAGGAGCAAAAGTTTGTGAACAAAATATTTTATCACCTTTTAGAGATCCCAAGGCTAAAGAAAAATCTGAAAATAATGAAGAAGCAAAATCATCAACTCTTGGGACAAAAATAGTTTCAGAAGAAGCTCATTATTATTATTCTTTTGTAGTAAATCCTCTTGCCTATAACGCTTATGAAGAATTGGGAGTAACAGAAGGTTATGAAGAAGAAGATTACAAAAAATTTAAATCAGCAGCCATAGATTCAGCAACAAGTTTTGCTACCAATTCAAAAGTTGGAGCAGAAAATGAATTTGCTATGTTTGTAGAAACGGATTTAGATTTATATTTACCAAACTTAGCTGAACTTATAAGATTTGAAAAAGTTGATGAAAATTCAAAAGACAAATTATATTTCACAGATTCGAATATTTTAGAAAATAGAGGAGAAATAAAGAAAATTGAAATATACTTCAATGATAAATATTTAGATTTAATTGATTTTCCTAAAAACGCAGATTTTTATAATATCTTCACAGGTGAAAAAATAGAGGTTAAATAATGAAGGCTTTTAAATTTGATTTAAAGGGAAAAACAGCCTTTTTTAAACAACCTGATGTAAATACCTATTTATATTTTTCTTACGGACAAATTCATAGAATCGCTCTTTTAGGAATTTTTGGAGCGATTATGGGATATTCAGGATATTCACAAAATAATAGAAAAGAATACCCTGAGTTCTATAAAAAATTTATGGATTTAAAAATTGCTGTTATTCCAAATACAAATGACGGTATTTTTAATAGAAAAATACAAAGGTTTAATAATTCCACAGCTTTTGCCTCAAGAGAAGAAGGAGGAAATTTAATAGTAAAGCAAGTTTGGCTTGAAGATGTTTCCTGGACAATATATTTTTTAATTGACAACGAAGAAGCTGAAAAATTGTCACAAAGAATAATAAATTATAAAGCTAGCTATATACCATATCTTGGCACAAATGATCATTTTGCCGATATTTTAAACCCAGCTTATATAGATTTAAAAAAAGAAAATGTAAATTCAATAAATTCTATGTTTTTAGAAGGAGATTTTAAAACTAAATCCGGACGAAATACTTTCAGATATCAAGAATTTTTGCCTTTTAAATTAGAAAAAGATACAGATAGATATATCGTTGAAAAAACTATTTTTACAGACCAAAAATTAATTGAAGAAGAAATAACCTACCTTGATAAAGAAAATGATAAAAGTTTAGTTTTTTATTCAGAAGAAGGTCTTTATGGAAATTAAAGATTTAGTTAAAAACTCTGAAAAATATTACGGTCATATAGGAGGTAAAAATAAAGAGTTTGAAACTTTACAAGAACACACAAAACTTTGTGGACAATATTATAGAAAAATAAAAGATTTTAAAAATGTTAATGCAGTTTTGAAAAGGATTTATAAAGTCCTTTTCAAAACTGATGACTATCTAAATATCTTTATGGAATTAGCCGACAGTCTTGTAGATTTTCATGATATAGGAAAAATTAACGGAAAATTTCAATGGGAAAGACTTAATAACAATAATTTTAAAACATATGACTCTTCTTTTGATTTAGGAATAAAAAGCGAACATTCAATAGTTTCCTCCGCCATATATTTTTATTACTATGGAGATAAAATAAATAATTTAAAAATTGATGAACAAACAAAGTATCTATTAACTTATTTTATAATTCTTAATTCTTATGTAATTTCAAGGCATCATTCTCCATTAAACAATTTTTCTTATGAAGGGAAAAATTTTATATCCAATTTTTTAGAAAAAAAATCACCCCTTATGAAAGCCTTAAAAAAGGTAAGTGATTTAAAAATATTGGAAGATAAATTTTTTGAAGACTTTGATAAAAAAATAGAAGATATCTTAGACTTACTTTATGAAATGGAAGATGACTTATCATTTAATAAGATAAGAAAAGATAAAAATAAAATTTTTTATATTTATGTAAAACTAATGTACTCATTATTAGTTGCAGGGGATTTTTATTCAACTACAAATTATATTAAAGGATTTAAAACAAAATTAGAAAATCTTCAAAAAGATGAACTAATAAAAATTTATAATAATTCCACTTTATTAGAAAGCATAAGAGATAAAGAAAAATCTGGCTCTTATAAAAAAAGGCAAGAAATAAATGATTTGCGAACGGAAATATTTTTGCAAGTAGAAAAAAACTTTGAAAAAATAAGCAAAAACGAAATAGGCAAAAATATTTATTTTTTAGAAAGCCCAACAGGATCAGGAAAAAGCAATATTGCCATGAATTTATCTTTTAAAATGCTAAAGGGCAATATTAATAAAATTTTTTATGTATATCCTTTTAATACATTGGTAGAGCAAAATAAAAATACCTTAGATAAATTTTATAAAGGAACTGAAGTTCAAAATAATATTGCTGTCATAAATTCTCTTTCCCCTATAGGGAATAAATATCAAGAAAAACTTATGGAAGAATGGGAATACTATATTAAATCTCTTTTAGACAGACAGTTTTTACATTCACCATTTATCGTCACTTCAAACGTAGGATTCTTTAATACATTATTCAGCTCAAATAGAGAATCAATTTTTGGCTTGTACCAACTTATAGACTCTGTAATTGTCTTAGATGAAATTCAAGCCTATAAAGAAAAAATTTGGAATGAAATTATTGAAATGCTTGATGCATATGCTGAAACTTTAAATTTTAGAATTATAATTATGTCTGCAACTTTACCAGACTTATCTAAACTTTTAGAAGAAAAAGAAAGAAATAAAGTTGTAAAATTAATTGAAAATCCAAAAAAATTTTTTGAAAATAAATTATTTAAAAATAGAGTAAGACTTGACTATGGACTTTTAGATAAAGGCAAGATTTTTTATACAGATTTGATTAATCATATGAAGGATCATGTAAAAAATCATAAAAAAATTTTATTGGAATTTATAAAGAGAAAAGATGCAGAAGATTTTTACAAAGAAATAAACAAAAATGAAAACTTTAAAGAATATGAAATTTTAATTTTAACAGGTCAAGACAATTTAAAAACTAAAAATGATGTGATAGAAGAAATAGGAAAAGACAAAAATATAATATTGGTTGCAACTCAAGTTATAGAAGCAGGAGTTGATATTGACATGGACATCGGCTACAAGGACATATCAAAGCTTGAAAATGAAGAGCAGTTTTTAGGTAGAATAAATAGGTCAGCTCATAAGAAAAATTCAACAGCTTATTTTTTTGACATGGCAGATGAAAATAAAATTTATGGTCACATAGACAACGAATTGACTTTAAGAAATCCTGAGAGAAGAACAAATTTATTAGACAAAGATTTTTCAAATTATTTTGAAATTAAACTTGAAAAATCAAAAGAAAGAAAAGAAAGCCTATCATACGATGAATTTGAAGAAGCTTTAACAAATAATAAATTTGAAAAAATTTCGAAACATATGAAGCTTATTGACAATGATGAGAAAATTGAAGTTTTTTTAGCTCAAAAAATAAAATGTAAAAAAGAGAATAATGGATCGAAAACAGAAGAAAGAAAAATTGATGGAAGAAAAATTTGGAAAGAATATTGTTCACTACTTGAAAATAATGAAATGGATTATAGTGAAAAAATAGTAAAACTTTCAGAACTCAAATTAGACATGTCCTATTTTCTTTATAAAGTTACAAAAATGGAATTTGAAAAATATTTTGGACAATATAACGAACACAGAGGAAATATATTTTATATAGAAGATGGAGAAGCTTATCTTGAAAATGGACGTTTAAATTTAAATTTTTGCGGTGATTTTTTATGAATGGAACAATAATTAATTATTATTTTCATTGTAAAAGGCAATGCTATTTATTTGCCAACAAATTGAACTTTGAAGATAATAGCGAACTTGTAAAAATAGGAAGAGAAATTCATGAAGATAAAGCTATCAATGATGAAAATGCAGAAATAAAAATAGAAAACATAGCAATTGATAAAATTACATCTAAATATATAACAGAAACCAAAAAATCAGACGCAGATAAAGAAGCTGCAAAATGGCAACTTTATTATTATCTATATGTTTTAAAAAATAAGGGAATAAAAAGAAAAGGTAAATTAGAATTTGTAGAAAATAGTTGCGGAAAGAAAATAGAATATTTTGAACTGAGTGAAGATATAGAAAAAGAAATTTTAAATTTAATATCTAAAATTGAGCTTTTGATAAAATCTAAAGAAATTCCAAAATTTAAAAAAATTAAAGGTTGCAGTAAATGTGCCTATTATGAATATTGTAAAATTTAGGTGATTTATGGGAACTACAAAATATATTCTTTCAGAAGGAGAGATAAAGAGAAAAGACAACTCTCTATGCTTTAGAAAAGATAATAAAAACATTTATATTCCAATAGAAAATGTAAAAGAAATTTATCTACTTAATGAAACAAGTATAAATACGAAATTATTAGATTTTCTTTCGCAAAATCAAGTAATTTTACACTTTTTTAACTATTATGGAAATTATAGCGGAACATATTATCCAAGAGATACCTATATAAGTGGAAGACTTTTAATATCTCAAGTTGAAGCTTATAAAAATAAAAGATTGGAAATTGCAATCCCTATAGTAAAAGGTATTTTAATAAATATTTATGAAGTGGTCTACCATTACTATAAACATGACAAAAAAGAAGTGAAACCTTTTTTAGACTATATAAAAAACGAATTAATTTTAAAAATAGAAAAATCTGAAAACATCTTTGAACTTATGAGTTACGAAGGAGAATTGTGGCAAAGATTTTATTCGAATTTTAAATATTTTTTAGATCAAGATTTTGTAATGAGCAAAAGAGTAAAAAGACCTCCAGACAACCCAATAAACGCCCTTATTTCTTTTGGCAACTCAATTTTATACACAAAGACAATTTCAGCCATATATAGAACCCATTTAAATCAAAGCATAAGTTATTTACACGAACCAAGTGAATCCAGATTCAGCTTGTCTTTAGACATATGTGAAGTTTTTAAACCTGTAATAGTATTTAAAACCATATTCGATCTAATAAACAACAAAAGAATAAAAGTGGAAAAACACTTTGAATCTAATTTAAATTATTGTCTACTTAATGAAGGAGGCAGAAAAATTTTCTTGCAAGCCTTTGAAGAACGAATAGAGAGCAAATTTAAAAATGAAAAACTAAAAAGAAACGTAAGTTATAGAACTCAAATTAAACTGGACTGCTACAAACTTATAAAATTTATATTAGAAGGTGAAAATTTCATTCCTTTTTCTCTAAGGAGCAAATACTAATGTCAAAAAACTTTAATTATATTTTCTTATTTTATGATGTGTCAGAAAAAAGAGTTGGCAAAATATTTAAAATTTGCAAAAAATATTTAAACCATCATCAGAAATCAGTTTTTAAAGGTGAAATCACACCATCAAAAATAATGGCATTAAAAAGAGAATTAAAAGCTATCATTAAAGAAGAGGATTTTGTAACACTTATAAAATTGTACAGCAAAAATTATTTTGAAGAAGAAAATATAGGAAAACCAAATAAAATAGACACTGACAAAGATGATATAATATAAAAGTACCAGGCGAATAAAAAAACTCCCTAAAAATAGAGAAAATAAAAAAAATAAAAAGCTTGGTAAAAAAATAAAAAAAACGTAAAAAAGCCAAATGCAGACAAAGTATAAAAATAAAAAGGCTTATTTACAATCCTTGAACAACAACATAAGATGTATTGAAATCAATAGGTGTAGTGGCACAAGAACCACCAAGAATAGCTTGAACAACAACATAAGATGTATTGAAATACGTACTAGATCCAAAGAAACATAAAAAGAAAGTCTTGAACAACAACATAAGATGTATTGAAATTTATTATGATGTTTTTGTTTTTAGCATATTTACCTAACTTGAACAACAACATAAGATGTATTGAAATCTGGATTGTAAACTTCTACATATATGCTCTTAAAACTTGAACAACAACATAAGATGTATTGAAATCACTTATATTATCTCACATCTGCTTGGTTATTTTGGTCTTGAACAACAACATAAGATGTATTGAAATGACGGAATGCTTTTTGAAAGATACGAAGACGTTCAACTTGAACAACAACATAAGATGTATTGAAATTACTCTGAAGTTATTCCAAACATCATAAGAATTTTTCTTGAACAACAACATAAGATGTATTGAAATAGCCTTTTGTAAATTTCCATCTCTGTAACAACGTCTCTTGAACAACAACATAAGATGTATTGAAATATCGATTGCCAACTTCCTCTTGATATTCTTTTTTTGCTTGAACAACAACATAAGATGTATTGAAATAACTTAGCTTTTAAAATCTTGGCACTTTCTTCTATCTTGAACAACAACATAAGATGTATTGAAATATGGATCCAACTTGTAAATTAATTTTTAAATCATCAAATCTTGAACAACAACATAAGATGTATTGAAATGGAAGATTAATTTTTGATGGACTGTATGGAGCAGCACTTGAACAACAACATAAGATGTATTGAAATCGGGTGAAGACTATGAATAGTAGAGAAATTGAGTTCCTTGAACAACAACATAAGATGTATTGAAATTACGGAACAACAGGAGTGGATGAATATACACGTTGCTTGAACAACAACATAAGATGTATTGAAATATGATAAATTGATTTAAACTAAAATCACTTTTAATTCTTGAACAACAACATAAGATGTATTGAAATACTCAAGCGCGGTTAAAGTTATGCTTGCATCTACTACTTGAACAACAACATAAGATGTATTGAAATGTGTTTGGAATAACTGAATATTTTCTAGTTCTAGCTTGAACAACAACATAAGATGTATTGAAATCAGTTAAAACTCTTATAGTTTCTTACCCTCAATTCTCTTGAACAACAACATAAGATGTATTGAAATCCTACGATGGCGAGCATTAAAATTAAAAGTAGCATAGCTTGAACAACAACATAAGATGTATTGAAATGCGACTGTTAATACTGTTGCGTTTGCCATGGCATTTCTTGAACAACAACATAAGATGTATTGAAATTTTTTTTGGGAAAAGATGGTCAATTTATGGAGATGGCTTGAACAACAACATAAGATGTATTGAAATATAGTTGCAGAAGTTATAGACAAAAAAGGATCTGCCTTGAACAACAACATAAGATGTATTGAAATGTAGCAGTAGACAGCGACGGCAATGTATATTCAGCTTGAACAACAACATAAGATGTATTGAAATGATTTTAAAAACGCTATGGTATCTACAAGCCTTAAACTTGAACAACAACATAAGATGTATTGAAATGGTGTAGCCTTAGTGAAAGCTATCAAGCTCACTATCACCTTGAACAACAACATAAGATGTATTGAAATAGGAATGTAAAATTGTATAACCTTGGATTAACAGAACTTGAACAACAACATAAGATGTATTGAAATAGTAAGACGTTTTAAATAAAGAGTCTAACATTTTGATGATACTATTAAAACCAATGCAGACTTTCAATATAACTCGGGTCTGACTCCTAAAATTGTAAGAAAAGAAGTTGGAAGTTGTTGTGACTGGTGTAAAGAAGTTGTTGGTGTATACGAATACACTAATGTTCCAAAAGACGTTTATAGAAGACACCAGAGATGCAACTGCACAGTTGACTATTTACCAGGAGATGGTAAGAAGCAAGATGTTTGGTCTAAAAAATGGACTGATGATAATACAAGTGTTAAAAGCAAAAGGATAGATTTTTCTGAAAATCCCAAAACTTTGATTAAAGGTGTCTTGTCTAGAGATGGGTTTAAAAAAGGTTCGGGGAAAAATTATCCTATAAAATTTATTGGTTCAGATCATGTTAAATTTGATAGTCAGAAAGTTGAAAATGTTATTGTTATAGGTAAAAACTCCAATAAGAGAAGCTCCAAGATTAGAAAGTTTTTATAAGCATCCCAAAAATAAATGGTAAAAAATTAGTGGTACTACAAAAATAAAATTTAAAGGAAAATCATTAAAGGCAGAAATACATTGGTATGAGGCAAATGGTCAAAGAGAAGAAATTAAATTAAAGAGGATTTTTGAAGATGAAAGTTAAATATTTGGGGAAGAGTGAGGGAATCTCACTTACAAAAAATAAAATTTATGAATCTTTAGGATTTGAAAAAGGATTTATAAGGATAATCGATGACACGGGTGAAGATTATTTATATGATCCAGAAAAATTTGAAATTATAGAAGATTAACAGCACACTGACGACAAAATGTTAGATGTGCTTTTTTTATTGGAGGCAAATATAGCTAAAGATGATTATGATGTAATAGTATTTAAGGTTCTTTTGTACTATTACGCTGTTCTAAAACGAAAAATTTCATTTGAAAAGATGACTTTTGATAAAGTTATAGGTATTAATGACATTTCTGAAGAATATTTCATAGAAGTGTTATTAATGATGCAAGAAGATGGTTATATAAAAAATTTAGTGGTAAAAAAAGCCTGGGGTGGAGATTATATTTTGTTGTCGGACTTTGATGAGATAAAAATTACATCAAAGGGAATTGAGTATTTAAAAGAAAATTCAAAAATGCAAAAGGAATAACAGAAATATTTGATAAACAAAAAAAGAAATAAAAATTTTTAAAATTTCTAAGATTTTTTAAATATGCATTTTTATGTTTTTAATTTACCTTAAAAGAAAATTCTTGATAATTATTATGGTTTGAAATAAAAAAGCTTCTTTGTTACAATTTTTAATTGTAAGGATATTTAACAAAAAATAAAAAAAGGAGTGAATGATGAAATTTATTTCTTGGAATATAGATTCTTTAAATGCGGCTCTTACGGGAGAATCCCCCAGGGCTTCACTTTCAAGGCAAGTTTTAAAAACAATAAAAGATGAGGATCCGGATATTATTGCTATACAGGAAACAAAACTTTCTGATAAGGGTCCAACTAAAAAACATTTGGAAATTTTAGAAGAAAAATTATCTGAATACAATTTTTATTTTGTTTCTTCTTGTCCTCCGGCAAGGAAGGGTTATGCGGGAAATATGGTTTTTTACAAAAAAGATTTACAGGTGAAGGCATCTTTTCCCAAAATTGGTGCTCCGGATACAATGGATTTGGAAGGAAGAATAATAACTTTAGAGTTTGAAAATTTTTATTTTACTCAAGTTTATACTCCTAATGCGGGAGATGGTTTAAAAAGACTAAAGGAAAGACAGGTTTGGGATATAAAGTACGGTGATTATTTAGAGGCTTTAGATAAAAATAAGCCTATTGTTGCTTGTGGAGATTTTAATGTGGCTCATAAGGAAATTGATTTGGCTAGTCCTGATTCCAACCATATGTCTGCAGGTTTTACAGACCAGGAAAGGGAAGGATTTACAAATCTTTTAAATAGAGGTTTTGTTGATACTTTCAGATATCTTCACGGAGATGTTGAGGGGGCTTATACTTGGTGGGCTCAAAGGGTTAAAACTTCAAAAATAAATAATTCCGGCTGGAGAATAGATTATTTTTTAGTGAGCGATAAAATAAAAGATTTAATAAAAAAATCGGAAGTGGTGGATTCCGGAGAAAGGCAAGATCACGCTCCGATTCTTCTTGAAATAGGACTTTAAATTTATAAAAAAAGGACACACAAATTTTGTGTGTCTATTTTTATTCCAAAACTTGTCCATCCATTACAATAATAGGTTCTTTTACGTCATCATTAAAGGTATAGCGAGATTTTAGGAGCTTTATTAGTTGACTTTTATTTTTGAAATAGGTGAGTTGATAGGGTTCATAGTAGGAAAGTTTTTCAAAAAAATAAAATCCCTTTGAGTTTTGATCTTCCATAAGAATACCGGCATGGCCAACAAATAAAACTTGGTCATACTTGTCGTAAATATAGGCAAAAACGGTTTTAACATTTGTATTTTTAAAATGAATATTTTTAGAGTCAAGGGCTTTTTGTAAAAAAGTTTTTAAATCTTTTTCTTCAATGTTTTTTGCGTCAATTTCATTGAAAAGTCCAAAAAATTTACAGGGATTTATATTTTTAAGTTCAGGAAAGGATTTAATTTCTTGACTGTCAAACATTAAGTAGGTTCCTTTTTCAGATTCTTCTTTAACTTCAATGGAGTTTAAAATTGAAAGGGCGACACTTTCTCTGCAATTCAAGTGATTGTTTGTTTTTGTGTAATCTTCATTGAATTGTGATGGGTCAGTGGGTCCAAACTTTAATTTTTTCCAAGAAGTTACAATATTTTTTTCATTTGTTGAGTTGAAAGCTTCAATATTTTTTAAAAGTATTTCAAAATTATCAAGTTTATTTTTTTCAAAAAGTTTACTTAGTATTTCTTTACTATTTTCATCGCCAAGGTTTGAATACTTAGGTTCAGAGCTTCCACAGGCAATTAAGCTAAGGCTTAAAACTATAAATATAATTATCTTTTTCATATTTTTATTATAAACTAAAAAAATTTTTTAAAAGTTACACTAATATTAAAAAGATAAAGTTTTATATATTTTTTTTAAGGTTTTGAGCAAATAAAAAAGAGACAGGATTTTGTTCCTGCCTCTATGGGAAAAATATGGCAAATATTTTTCTGGATTTTACTTTTTCAATTTTTTTCTTATATTTTTTACTATATTTTCGATTTTATTTTGATCTTCTGAAAATATGGCACTGGACATACAGACTCCTGATAACTTTATCTCTTTGAAGTAGCTTAGATTTTTTAAGTTGATTCCGCCAATGGGATATACGGGGATTGTTACTCCGTCAATAATATCTTTTAAGTCCTCGAGGCTTATTATTTGTGCGTCATCTTTTGTTTGAGTTTTAAAAAATGCTCCAGATCCGATGTAAGATGCTCCCATATTTTCTGCTATTATGGCTTCTTTAAGATTTTTTGCAGTTGCCCCTATTATTTTATTTCTTCCAAGTTCTTTTCTTGCTGTTGAAATAAGTTCATCTTCTTGTCCTAAATGGACTGCAAGATCATATTTTTTTGCAACTTTTAAGTTGTCGTTCATAACTAAAAGACAGGGAAAGTCTTTCATTATTTCACGAATTTTTAAGACTTTTTTTCCAAGGGTTTCATCGTCAGCTTCCTTATCTCTTATTTGATAAATATCCATGCCTCCTTTTAAGGCATTTTTTATTTTTAAAAGATTATTTCCTGGATCAAGTCCATAAACAAGTCCTTCTTTAAGTTCATAGGGAGATTCTAAAATTGTTGCTTTGCCTTCAAATTCGTCTAACTTTCCCATGGCAATAATTATATCTTGAGGATTTATACTTTTATTTTTTTCACATTGACTTGCAATTTGTCTTAAAAAAATCCCTGCCATGGTTGCAGCTTTAAAGGATGAAATGGGTTTTGCAAGAAGACTTGCTATTATTCCCGTTTCCATATCTCCTGCACCGGTTATTTTTCTTAGAAGATTGTTTCCTCCTGGGATTGAGAAAACTTTTGAAGAGTCGGCTATAATTTCGTATTTGCCACTTATAAGAATGACTGCCTTTGTTTTTTCGTTTAGTTTAATTGCCAGGTCTTTAAAGGTTTTTTCTTTTAAATTTTCATCTTCATTTTGAGAGTCAACTCCTGTAAATTCCACTTTATTTACAAGATAATTTATTTCGTTGTAATTTCCCCTAATGACATTAAACTTATAATTTTCAAGAAGTTCGTTTGCAAAATCTCTTCTTACTTTGCTGCTTGCCACTCCAACGGGATCAAGGACAACAGGTATATTATTTTCATTGGCAGTTTTTAAAGAAAGCCTTATAGCTTTCATTTTGTCTTCATTAAGCATGCCTAAATTTATTAGAAGAGCTTGAGAATTTTTTGTTATTTCTTGGGCTTCTATGGAAAAATCGCTCATCATAGGCCTTGCACCTGTGGATAGAATAATATCGGCAACCCTGGAACTTGTGACACTATTTGTAATTGCATGAACAAGGGGGGATTGTTTTCTAAGTTTTATTAAAGATGTTTTAATTTGCATTTTTAATTTCCTTTAAATTATACATATGATAAACGGGGCCTCGGCCTGAGCCCAGGTTTAGACCATATTTAATTGCTCCAGTTAAATAATTTTTTCCACCTTTTATAG
This sequence comes from Peptoniphilus koenoeneniae, assembly GCF_030812875.1. NCBI lineage: Bacteria > Bacillati > Bacillota > Tissierellia > Tissierellales > Peptoniphilaceae > Peptoniphilus > Peptoniphilus koenoeneniae. Next base: position 209,351 of record NZ_JAUSTN010000002.1, on the reverse strand, counting down.
CATCTAATAAATTTTTTCCCAATGCAAGTTCACAAGCAATGGCACTGGAAAGAGTACAACCAGTTCCGTGAGTGTTAGGATTATTTACATTTTCTCCTGATATTACATATAAATTGGAATCGTAGTAAAGAACGTCATCTTTTGAATTTAATAGGTGGCCTCCCTTAACTAAAACTCCGCATTTATATTCTTCGCCCAAAGCTTTTGCAGCTTCTTTCATTTTTTCCAAGTTATCAATTTTTTCCTTGTATAAATATCCGGCTTCAATTAAGTTAGGTGTAATTACAATACTTCTTCCGAAAAGATTTTTTTTCATAAATTCAATAGTTTCTTCAGGAACAAGGGTAAATCCGCTGGTAGAAGTAATGACCGGGTCTAGGACTATAGGTTTTTCTTTTAAATATTTATCTATAATTTCAACTATTACCTTAACTTGTTCAGTGTTTGCAACCATCCCAATTTTAACCGCATCAGGTAATATATCTTGACAAACTGAAGTTAGTTGAGCTTTTAGCATATCCGGTTCAATAGTAAGAGAGGATTGTACTCCAACTGTATTTTGAGCAGTTATTGCCGTTATGGCGGACATACCAAAAAGTTTGTAAGAAGTCATTGTTTTTAAGTCCGCTTGTATTCCTGCGCCTCCGCTGGAATCTGATCCTGCTATGGTGAGGACGGTTTTAACTTTTTTAAAATCCATTTTTTTCATGAGTCCTTTCTGAATTTAAATATTCATTAACATTTGTCTTTTTTAGAGCAAGAATTATTAAAAGTGCCACAATTGAACCACCAAGAGTGCTTACTCCAAAGGGAATTATAAAAGCAAAAGCGGCAGCTTGTGAGCCTAATAAAAATTTTGCAACAGGGTAGGCGACAAGTGCTCCTAAAACTCCAGTTCCAAAAACTTCGCCAAAAAAGGCAAGGGATAATTTTTTGGTCTTATAGTATAAAATTCCTGCCAAAAAAGCTCCTATCATGGATCCGGGAAAAGCTAATAGAGAACCTGTGCCGGATAAATTTCTAATAAGAGAAATGCAAAATGCTACCAAGACTGAATAAAGAGGTCCAAGTAAAACAGCACCTAATAAATTAATCATATGCTGAATGGGGTAGCACTTAGCAAGGCCTAAAGGAATGTTTACAAAGGAGAAAACTACTCCAATTGCAATAAAAACAGCTGCTAATGTCAATTTTCTTGTTTTAAACTTCATAATATCTCCTTACCGAGAAAACAAGATTAACAATGCAGCTGAAAGTTTTATATTATTTCTAATTTTTCCCTACGTTGGCATTATCCAAATCAGGTACGGTCGAAACTCTCAGTTCCCTCTCAGCCTGTTATCAAGCTCCCGGTTTATATATATATTTTAGGTTTCCCTAATTTATTTTATTATAACACTGAAAAAACTTTTTACAAAATCATAAATTTTCCATTTCCGAAAAAAATTCACTAATTTCCATTTCCTTATCAAGATAATATTTTGGATAAAAAAGATATAAGTCATTTTTTGCCCTTGTAAGACCTACATAAAAAAGTCGTCTTTCTTCTTCATATGCTTCAGAAGACATATTTTCTAAGGCTTCAAGAGAAGCAGAGGATGGAATATTTCCTTGGATTAAATCAATTAAAAATACATTTTCGAACTCAAGGCCCTTTGCTCCATGAATGGTGGAAAGAAAAACTGAATCTTCAGAAGTTTGAGGTCTTTTAATTAAATATTGGAGATGCCTTAAGCGACCTAAAAATTCTTCTAAAGAATCCAAATCTTTTGCACAATATAAAATCGTGTCAAGATATTCAAGAGCATCTTTATAAGCCATGCCGAAATTTTCAGAACTTCTTTTTAAAAATTCCAAATATTTTAAGTCATTTAATATAAAAAGCAAAGCATCGTAAATTTTTTTGTTTTTTAAAACTTTAAAATCAATTATAAGCTCATGAAAATTATCTTTATAATAATTTGGAAGGTTAGGATAGTTTAAAAGCTCTTCAAAAAGATTATCGGTTTTTTTATATTTCAAAAAATTTATCATATTTTTTGAAATATAGCCTTTGATCTTATAATAAAAACTTTTAAGTAAATTTAAATTTCCTGTATCTCTGCTAAAATTTAAAATATTTAAAAGATCAAAAAGAATTGTAGAGTTAAAAAAAGTATTTTTTCCCTCTTTAATATTAAAGGGGATTTTATTTTTTTCTAAAAACTCTATAAGACTTATAGCACTTATGTTATTTCTATATAAAATGGCATTGGATTTGCCCTTTAAAAAACTTGCAATTAATTTAAATTGCTCATGGCGATTTTTAACTTTTATAAGATGGACTGGCTTTTGATAATCTCTTGTTGCAATAATTTTTTTATCAAACCTTTTTTTATTTTTTGCAATAAAAGAAGAACTTGCATTTATAATATTTTTTGTGGACCTGTAATTTTCCTCAAGCATAAAAACTTGAGGATTATTTTTATCTTTAAATTTAAAAAGCTCGGAAATTTTTGCGCCCCTAAAGCCATAGATGGATTGGTCATCATCAGCAACTAAAAAAATATTATTATGGGGTTTTGCTACAAGATCTATGATTTTATATTGAACAAGGGAAGTGTCTTGGCCTTCATCAATTTGAATGTAAGAAAAAGAATCTTGAACTTTTTTTAAAAGTTTTTTGTCCTTAAGCAAAAGTTCATAGGTCTTTGTAAGCATATCGTCAAAATCAATAAGTCCCTTATCTGATTTATATTTTTCATAAGCCAAATAAATATTTAAAAAATTTTTACATAGATTTTTATTTTCCTTGGCAAAATCATGAGGGTTTAAAAGTAAATTTTTAATATAGGAAATATTGGATAGGAGTTTTTCCAAATTTTCATCATTTACACCGGTCTTATTAAATTCATAATATATATTTTTTAAAATAGTTGATTTTGAAATTTTTTGACCCTCGAGAATTTTTAAAGGCTTAGAATTTAATTTGGAGTTATATCTTAAAATTCTGAAACAAAAGCTGTGTATGGTTGAAAACTTTGCTCTTTTGTCATTAAAAAGCTCAATATATTTTTTCTCCATATCAATTTGAGATTTTTTGGAGAAAGTTATAGTTAAAATTTTTTTAGGATCTATGCCCATATTTATTAAATTGTGAGTTCTTAAAATTAAAATACTTGTCTTTCCTGCACCGGGCACTGCTAGAACAAAGGCAGGGCCTTTTAAAAAATTAACGGCAAGGTTTTGTTCTTTTGATAGTTCCATAATCATTTTTATTATAACAAAAGGCTGAATATAAAACACTTTAATAAAAATAGACTGTGTATTATAATAAAGACAATGAAAAATATTTTAAAAAATTTTGATGATTTTTTCATATCAATAATTAACCGCAAGATAAAAAACAAATACATGGATAAATTTTTTCCGCTATTTACGCGTCTTGCAGACCCAATATCAATTGTTATAATTTGCGGAGGCCTATTTTTAATAAAAAATTCAAATCTAGGCAAAGTAAATGCAATTTGTATGGTAATTTCGCAACTTTTTGTCCAAATTTTTAAAAAGCTTGCTCAAAGGCCAAGACCTTCTTGGTTTGATGATTATGTGGAATCCTTTGGAATAGAACTTTATGATTATTCATTTCCTTCAGGACACACAAATGCAGCTTGGATAATATTTTTAGTTGTAAGTAAATTTTATGAATTTGCTTTTTTACCTTTGATTTTGTTTGCAATTTTAATAAGCATTTCGAGAATTTATCTTGGAGTTCACTATCCTACAGATGTTGTAGGCGGAATTGTCATTGCTTTAATTGTGGTTTTTTTGGTGTGTAAATTTCTAAACAGGGGGTTATTATGTTATTAACAAATTTTTTACAGAAGAGAAAATCTGTAAGGGATTTTGAAGTCAATACTATTCCAAAAAGCAAATTGAGTTTAATAAAAGAAAAAGCTCAAGAAACAATGGAAAATGAAAAAGATTTAAGCTTTGTAATGTTTGAAAACGGAAAAATTATTTCCGATTCCCTTAAAGGCAAAGCAGGATATTGTGGAGTTATGATTAATGCACCCCACTATATAGGACTTAAACTTAAAGACAGATCATCTGAAGTAAGACTTAAAGAAGGATATTTTCTTGAAAAACTAAATACAATTATAGTTAATGAAGATTTTGATACTTGTTGGATAACAGTTGATCAAGTAGATGAAGCAAGTGCCAAGGCTGCTTTCGGCGAAGGCGGAGAAAACATAGATTATCTTATAGGCTTTGGCTATGCAGCAGGAAAAAAATTATTTGATCCTGACAATGCAAGCCCAAGAAAAGCAGTTGATGAAATTGTTTTTGAAGGTGATTTTACAAAGCCTGCAAGTATGGAAACTCTTGAACAAAGAGGACTTTTTGATATTTTCACAAGTATAAGATTTGTTCCCAATCATAAAAATTTACAACCTTGGAGATTTGTAATTAAAGATGCTTATGTTTATTTATACATGGTAAAGGGTCTTGAAGATTCAAGAAGTCTTGTAGATTGCGGCGTTATTCAAATGTATTTTGAAGAAATGGCAAAATACATGGGAGTAAAAGGCAAATGGGAAAACATCCTTGAAGACAAGGGCGAATATTTTGAAGTTGCAAAATTTAAGATGTAATAATTAACCCCGTTTTATACGGGGTTTTTAAATTCAAAAAACTTTCTAAGAAAAACTTATTTAATTTTTAATAATTGCTTTTATAAGATTGATGTTATAATTCTAAATGGTGATTAGATGAAAGTACTACTTTTTAAGGATAATTATGAAAAAATTAAAGAAAGCGGAGTTGGAAAGGCTATTAAACATCAGGAAATTGCTCTGAAAAAAGTTGGAGTTGATTTCACTGACAATCCCAAGGAAGATTTTGACCTTGTCCACATAAATACAATTTTCCCAAAATCTTATTTTTTTGCTAAAAAGGCATTGAAAAAAGGAAAAAAAGTTGTTTATCATGCTCATTCAACAAAAGAAGATTTTAAAAATTCCTTTTTGTTTTCCAATGCTTTGGCAGGTTTTTTCAAATGGTGGATTACAAAATGTTATAAAACTTCAACTTTAATACTAACTCCTACAAATTATTCTAAAAAGCTAATTGAAAGTTACGGCATAAAAAAAGAAATTTATCCTATTTCCAATGGTATTGATTTGGAATTTTGGCAAAATAAAAAAGCTTATGCTGATGAATTTGATAAAAAATTTAAAAGTTACGGGAAAAAAGTTATTGTTTCTGTGGGTCTTTACATTAAAAGAAAGGGAATTCTCGATTTTGTAGAGCTTGCTAAAAGGCTGCCCCAATATGAATTTTATTGGTTCGGTTATTTAGACCTTAAACTTGTTCCCAAAGAAGTAAAAAATGCAGTGCAGACTGAACTTCCAAACTTACATTTTCCCGGCTATGTGGACAGAAATTTTTTAAGAAGTGCCTATGCAAGAGCGAACCTATTTTTTTTCCCGACCTATGAAGAAACAGAGGGTATAGTCCTTCTTGAAGCTCTTGCCATGAAGACGGATTCTCTTATTAGAGATATTGAAATTTATAGGGATATAAAAGATGGAGAGGAAATTTATAAGGCTAAAGATATAGACGGTTTTGAAGAAAAAATTTGTGGCATTATAGAGAAAACTTTACCTTCTCTAAGGGAACAAGGCTATAAACTTGTGGAAAAAAACAGCATTGAAGCTACAGGAGATAAGCTTAAAACTTATTATGAAAGGGCTTTAAAATTATGATTGGAATTGATATTGTCGATATAAAAAGAATTGAAAGACTTTTGGAAAAATATGGAGAAAGTTTTACAAATAAAGTTTTTACTGAGGATGAAATCTTATATTTTTCCAAAAAAAAATATCCACAAGAAAGTATGGCGGGAATTTTTGCCGCAAAAGAAGCAATGGCAAAGGCAATGAAAACTGGAATAGGAAAGGTAACTTTTAAAGATTTGCAGGTAATCCATAAAAATGGACTTCCAAGAGGTAAATATAAAAATATAAATTTTGAACTTTCCATATCTCACGAGAGAGCCACAGCCGTTTCTATAGCTAAGATAAAAAATAATGATGTAATTATACCTAATGACTTTAAAGGAGTCTTTAAAAGGCCAATAGACGCTTATAAAGGAGACATGGGAAGGGTAGGAATAGTTGCCGGAAGAGAAAATATGAGTGGATGTGCTTTTTTTGCAAGTAAAGCCGCTTTAAGATCTGGAGCAGGTATGGTCTTTAATTATTGCCCGGAAGAAATAAAAAACATTCTTCAAATAAAAGTTCCTGAAGCTATTTATGGGGGCTATAATTTTGAAAGTTTAAAAGAAATGTCCTCCATTTGCATGGGACCTGGAATGGGAACAGATAAAAGGGCAGAAGAAATATTTGAAAAAGTTATAAAAATTAATAGACCAATGGTAATAGATGCCGATGCCTTAACAATTTTTTCAAAAAATTTAAGACCTCTATCAAAACAGAAAATTTTAACACCACATTTAGGAGAATTTTCAAGATTAACAAACTTATCAATAGAAAAAATATTAAGTGACAGAGAAAATATTGTAAAATCTTTCGCAAAAGACTATAATTTGATTTTAATTTTAAAAGGAAATGGTACAATAATAAGTGAGGGTAAAAATATATACATAAATCCAACCGGCAACCCGGGAATGGCTACAGCAGGTTCCGGTGATGTTTTATCAGGAATAGTAAGTGCATTACTTTCCAGATTTGAGCCCTTCTTTGCAGCAAAACTGGGAGTTTATATTCATGGACTTGCAGGAGATTTCGCAAAGGATAAACTTGGTCAGGAATCTATGACCGCTTCGGACATAGTGGAGTACATACCTCAAGCTATAATGGCATTAAGTTAGGTGTTTTTATGATAATTAAGAGAGGGGATTTATTTTACGCAGACCTTTCACCGGTAATCGGTTCAGAGCAAGGGGGCGTAAGGCCCGTAGTAGTATTACAAAATGATGTGGGAAATAAATATTCTCCGACAATTATTGTTGCGGCAATTACATCAAGGCTGAATAAAGCACGACTTCCCACCCATATAAACGTAATGGCAAAGGGACTTGCCTTACCTAAAAATTCAGTTGTCCTACTGGAACAAATAAGGACAATTGATAAAAAAAGACTTAGAGAAAAAATCGGCTCATTCCCCGATGAAATAATGACTAAGATTGATAAGGCACTTAGAGTAAGCCTAAACCTATAATACATAAAATACGGGAAAAAAAGAGAGACCTTTATGGTCTCTTTTTTTTAAACTTCTTTCCACCTGTCTGAATACTGAGTATTTCTTAAATATTCATCGTCATTAGGATCTCCGCCGCTTCTTTCATTTTTATCAATTTTTTTAATTTGGTCCATTTCTTCTTTGGTTAAACTAAAATCAAATAAATCGAAATTTTCTTTTGCACGTTCAATATGATTTGTTTTAGGGATTACAATAACACCACGTTCAATATTAAATTTAAGGGCTATTTGTGCAGAAGTTTTATTATATTTTTTTCCGATTTTTTCCAAAACTTGGTCATTTAATAAAGATGAATTTCCTCTTGAAAGGGGACTCCAAGCAAGGGGAATAATTTTATTTTTCTTTAAATAATCAACAAGTTCATTTAATTGTAAATAAGGATGAAGCTCAATTTGATCGAGCATAGGTTTTATATTTGCACTTAAAGATAATTTTTCCAAATGTTTTTGCGTAAAATTACTTACGGAAATATTTTTAATTATTCCTTGTTCATAATAATCTTCCATAACTTTCCAAGCTTGATCTGAAAAATCTCCAGGCCAATGTAAATACATTACATCTAAATAATCGGTCTTTAAATCTTTAAGAGATCTTTCAATGCTCATCTTAGTATCATCTTTTTTAAAATCTTTGGGCCAAATTTTTGTGGCAAGGGCAATATTTTTTCTTATTTTTAAATTTTCCAAAATATTTCCAATCATTCCTTCATTTTTATAAACCCAAGCTGTATCAAAAAATCTGTATCCGATTTTATAAGCTCCATCAATCATTTTTTCTAAAATTTCAGGATCTTTCATCTTAAAAGTTCCAAAACCTACCATAGGAAAGTCTTGACCAGATTCACTTTTTATATATTCCATTTTTTCTCCTTTCAAAAATAATATTAATTTAACTTCTTATTATTCATACCCATTAGTTTAAATTTATAAGTAAAATGTTATAATTACAAAGGAGGTTTTTTATGCATCAATATAAAGGAAAATTAATTGTACATACAGGTTCAATGTTTTCAGGAAAAACATCGAGTCTTGAAAAAGAAATAAAGAGATTTAAAATTGCAAAATATAGAACAGTTGCCTTTAAGCCGGCAGTGGACAAGAGGTATGATGTAAAAAGAATTGTAACCCATGATAAAACTTCAATGGATGCGGAAATTGTAGTTTCAATTGAAGATATTATAAATTATTTTAAAGAAAATGATGCTGATGTTGTGGGAATAGACGAAATTCAATTTTTAGAGGGTCCCAGTCAAAAAATTCTTGAAGTTATTGAGGAACTTTTAAATCGTGGAAAAACTGTTGTAGTTGCAGGCCTGGATATGGATTTTGAAGCCAAGCCTTTTGAAATAGTTAAAGACTTAATGCCCAAGGCCGACTATGTTTATAAGCATCATGCAGTTTGTGTTAAATGTGGAAGTGATGCTTGGGTATCCCATAGAAAATCAAAAGAGAAAGAAAGACTTGTTATAGGTGCTCAAGATGAATATGAACCTCTTTGCAGAAATTGTTACAACAAATTAAAAAACAAATAAAAAATAAAAGTTTGAATTTAATTTCTTTTAATGAAACAAATTCAAACTTTTATTTTATTTAAGCAAAAATTCCCTGCTATAATCAAGGTCTTCAAAATTTCTATAAAAAAGCCAAAGGGAAAAGACAAGGCTTAAAACAAAAAGACTTATTATAAAATCAGGTTTAAATATAAAATCTCTTCCTAAGGGAAAGAAAATAAAGGCGACAAAATAGGAAATAATAGTTACAAGATTAACTTTAAGATTTAAATTTAAAAGTAAAAATGTAAAATTTGAGAAAATTTCAATAAAAATTAAATAAAAACTTATATGTTGAAGACTTTCGCTTTTTATTCCCAGGGCAAGTAAAAAAATTAAGGGTCCAAAAAAATTAATAAGGAAAAATTTTTTCAAAACAATTTTCTTTTGATCAAAGGGTAGAAGCATTTTATACATTGAATAAGCATAAATTTGCATGGATAAAAGGATTGAAGAGACTGCAATAGGAGCTAAAATTATATTATCTTTTTTTAAAATTAAAGTGAAAGCTAGGATAAATAAAATTATCCCTAAAAAAGATCTAAGATAGATAAAATTGTCATCCACAATTATATATTTTCCTGGACTTTTTTCTAAGTCGCTATCCCTATTACTTAAATAAAGCTTATTTGAGATTAAGAGTAAAATTACATTTAAAAACAAAAGACCTAGAGTTAAATAAAGAAGGGGTATATTTGAAAAATAAATAATTAGGCCGTAAAGAATAAAATATAAAAGAAAGCTGTTTCCCTGTAAAAATTTTGGAACTTTTAATGTTGACTGATTGCATACTGCAAAAGAATTAAGAAAAAACATAATTGACAGGTAGTTGTGTAAAAAATAGAGCTTTGAATTTTCTTTTAAAAGTAGCATTCCAAATGATAAAAAATAAAAAATACTTAAAAAACCTATTTGACCCTTCAAAAAATTAAATAAATTTATATTTACAGGTAGAAGGGGATAGATCTTATGAAAATTGTTAAATATTATCATCATTGAGGAAAATATAGCTATAGCATATAAAAGAACCCTATAATTTTTTGAAAAGTTATTAATAATAAAAACAGTGCTCATAAGGTTGCAGTAAAGAATAATTAATATAATATTTTTTCCAAATAATTTAAATTTATTTTTCATGATTACTCCTGTGATAGTAATAAAGTAAATCTACTAAGTTTGCATTTCTAACATTTACATTTTGATCAGCTTCTATTTTGTAAGCAAGGCCTTCAATATAAAAATCCTTATCTTCCTTACCGATTAAAGAAAAATCTTCAATATTTTTTTGAGAATTTTTTTCCAGATTTACAACTTTATAGTCGTTTAAATCTTCTATCATCAAATTTTTTATAATTCTTCCGTCATCAATTATACTTATATAATCTGCATAACCTTCAAGGTCTTCAGTTATATGAGTTGAAAAAATGGCGGAAGCATTATTTTCATTTACATATTTTCTTATTAATGCCAAAAATTTTCTTCTTACTAAGGGATCAAGACCTGATGAAGGTTCATCCATAACAATAAGCTCTGCCTTATGGCAAAGGGCAAGGGCTATTTGAGCTTTTGAAAGTTGACCTTTACTCATATTTTTAACTTTTGTATAGAGGGGAAAATCCAATTCTTTTACTAAATTTAAAAATTCTTTTTCGCTAAAATTGGAATAGACTTTTTTAAACAAATCACAAATATCACTAAGAGTTAAGTGGGGATACTCTTTAAAGGGAAATTCATCTAAGACAAAGCCAATTTTATCTTTTATCTCTTTGTTATTTTTTCTTAAATTTTCAATTCCGAAAATTTCTATATTTCCTGAGTCTGGGCTTATTATATTCATAATAAGCTTAATTAAACTGGTTTTTCCCCCTCCGTTTACTCCTATAAGTCCCAGAATAAAACCTTGTTTAAGTTCCAAATTTATATTTTTTAAATTAAAGTCACCTAATTTTTTATTTACATCTTTAATAATTAACATAATAACCTCACAAATATTTAATTATATTTTCAATATCATCTTTTGTAATTCCAAAACTTTCTGCATCTTCTAATATTTTTTCTAAAATTTTTTGAATATCCAAAAGTTTATTTTCTTTAATGGAATCAATTCCAATATTTTTTACAAAAGAACCCTTGCCAGCTATAGTAAAGGCAAGTCCGTTTTTTTCTAATTCATCATAAGCTTTTTTAACTGTAAGAACTGAAACGTTAAGTTGAGTAGACAGTTCTCTTACGGAGGGAAGTTGTTCATTATTTTTTAATTGGCCAAGCATTATTTTTTCCCTAATAGCAAAAAATATTTTTAAATAAAGAGGATCCTTCGTATCATTTAAAAATATTTCCATAGTCACCTCCAACACAACTGTTATATATTTTATTAAATTGTATAACAGTTAAAACTTTATTGCAAATATTTTTTTAAACTTTTTTATTGCAAATTAAGGTAAAAATTTTTTTATGATATAATCATTTTATGAAAACTTTAAGCAAAAAAGATGTTGATATAATTTTAGATATTTTGGAAAAAACTTACCCAGACGCCCATTGTCAGCTGGAGCATAAAAGTCCTTTTGAACTTTTAGTAGCAACCATTCTTTCTGCTCAATGTACTGATGAAAGAGTTAATAAGGTTACGGGCGAAATGTTTAAAAATTATAATAAGCCTGAGGATTTTGTAAAACTTGGACCGGAAAAAATTGAACCTTTAATTAAATCCTGTGGTTTTTATAGAAATAAGGCGAAAAATATTTATGGGGCAAGTTTTGAAATTTTAAATAATTATGGGGGCATAGTTCCAAGTTCTTTAGAGGAACTTATAAAACTTCCTGGCGTGGGAAGAAAAACGGCAAATGTTATATTGAGCAATTGTTTTGGTCAAGAGGCCATTGCAGTTGACACTCATGTTTTTAGAGTTACAAATAGAATTGGAATTGTAGCTGAGGACAGTCCTGAAAAAACGGAATTTGCCCTTATGAAAAAAATAAAAAAAGAAAGATGGTCAAAAGCTCATCATCTTTTCATTTTTCATGGAAGAAGATGTTGCAGTGCAAGAAGGCCTCAATGTTTAATTTGTCCTGTAAAAAATTTATGTAAGTGGAGCGGAAAATGATTAAAAAAATGACTAAAAATGTAAAAATTTTAATTGTTTTAATCTTATCTCTTATAGGCATCTCTCTATTTTATTTTGCTTTTATTTCCCATTCGGATAAAATTTATCCTGGGGTTAAAGTTTCTGGAATAAGTCTTTCCAACCTAAACTTGGAACAAGCAAAATTAAAACTTTCTGAGGGCACAAAACCTGAAAGCGATAAAATAACTTTTGATCTTGATGGAGAAAAATATTTTGTTACCCTTGAAGATTTAGGTTATAAAAGAGATATGGAAAAAGCTTTAAAAGAAGCTTTTGAAACAGGAAGAAACAAATCAAGTATAGAAAATTTTTTTAGGGTGGTAAGCCTTCCAATTTTACAAAAAAATATAAATATGGCTGAAACTTTTGAAGATAAAAAAGTTGAAAATGCAATAAATTATTTAGTTGATAAAGTTTATAGACCTGCCCTTGATGCTCGTCTTTCATTTAAAGAAGGAAATTTTTCCCTTGAGGGAGAAAAGGACGGAAGATATTTAGATGCAAAAGATGCAAGGGAAAAATTAAAAAATGATGTTCACAAAAAAGAGGAATTGGTTTTAAAGAGCCTTCCCATCTATCCTAAAGTAAAAAAAGATTATTTTTCTGGAATTGATGGACTTTTGTCAAGATTTTCAACAGATTATAGCAGGAGCGAAAAAAACAGAAAAGAAAATATTTCTTTAGCATCTTCATCTCTTAAGGGACTTTTAATAAAACCAGGCCAGGAAATATCTTTTAACGGCATCATTGGAGATATATCTGAAGATAAAGGCTATAAAAATGCAGGAGTAATTATCAACGGAGAATTTGACAGAGGACTGGGCGGAGGGATTTGCCAAGTATCAACAACTTTATACAACGCCCTTGCAAGGGCTGATATAGAAATTTTAGAAAGGTCAAATCATTCGAGACCTGTTAATTATGTAGACCTGGGAACAGATGCTGCCGTAGCAACTGGCTTTAAAGATTTAAAATTTAAAAATAATCTCTCCCATCCAATTTACATTGATGCATCAACAGATGGAAGGATACTTGAATTTTTAGTTTTTGGAAATAAGGGAGATCTTCCCTATGAAATTAATTTAAGACCAGTTAGGATTTCTGTAAGTGAACCGGAAAGTATTACAAAGTATTCCGATCAAATTCCTGAAGGTGAAGTGGAAGTTGAAAAAAGAGGTTCAAAGGGATATTACTATGAAACTTATAAAGACTATATAAAAGACGGCAAAGTTTTAAAAAGCGAAAAAATTTCCAATTCAAACTATATTTCTCAAAATCGTGTTGTCATTATAGGCGAAGGAGAAAAGACTTCAAAGAAAAATACAAACAATGATGAAGATAGCAAAAGAGAAAATAAAAAAAAGAAAAATAAAATAAAATCTGATGACAGCAATAAACAAAATAAAAAGTCATCAAGAAAGAAAAAGAAAAATAATGATTAAAATTTTTAAAGTGATTCATAGTTTCTCCTGATTTTTTAGTTTTATTTGCAAATTCTATTTTATCAGAAAACTATGAATCATTTTTGTTGCACTTAGATTATAAATTCAAGGCATTAAAAAATGGCGACATATGCCGCCATTATATTTTTATTCTCTGTTCAAAATAAAACTTTATTTATTCAATTTATAATAATTTACAGAGCGGTTTTGCCAAGACCATACTATGCACTCATCCCCTGACAAAAACACACTTACGTGAGTTTGTGGAACACTGATTTTACCAAGTTTTTTTCCATGACCATCTACAAAATCTATATTTGATCCCTTTTTATTGCTGATGACCACAGCTATTCTTTCACCATCTGACACAACTTCATCCACATTTGAGTATAGTTTCTTCGTTCCACTTCCATCTCCCTTAGCCATAAATAGATTTGGCTTTTTAGAATCTTCAGAAAATTCATTAAAATCTGTGAAAAATACATTTCCGTCAATTGGTAGAACATCATAATAAGGATTATTCCCCTTGCTTAGAAGAGTCGTTTCTTTTGACTTTAAATCATATTTGTAAAGCATCTTTTGAGGCTCTGCAATATCTTTTTTAGTTGGAATATCCCTTAAGAAGTAGATCTCATCTTTTCCCATAAACATGGAATGGATCCTCTCAGCTATCCAGGTTTCAGATTCTGTTTCAAGATCAAAAGCTATAAGATCATACCCATTAAAATTATCTTCTTTGCCTGAATCTTTTTTTAGATAGAGAGTATTTCCTCTAAGGGCTGAATATTTATCAGCATAGCTAAATACTCTACCTTTTCCTTTTAGATATTCAAGGAAATATACTCCACTGTAAGATTCTACCTCTGTTTGGGAATATATCTTTCCATTCATCTCTCTTACAATATTTCCATTGTCCCATGGTCCTGTCGGAGTTATGATTATAGATTTTTTGTCCTTATCAAATTCAACATTTCCATAGTTGTATGACAAAATATTTTTGCCCTTATTAGGTCCAGTTAGTCCGTAGACAATATCGTGACCCATAACACCTCCGCCTAAATGATAGATCATGTAGAGGTTCCCATCACTTAATACTTTAAATGAAATATCTTTTCCTACTAAAGTATAAGAGTCATAAGAATTTATTAGAGTAGTTTTGCCTGTCTTTAAATCCCTTTCATACACTTTAACGTCGCAGCTTCCTCCAAAAAGGTTTCCCTTACTGTCTTTTTCCTGGTTAGATATCTTTACATCTGTATAGTATAGCTTGCCTTTATGTACTGCCATATCTGAGAGAAATGAACTTTTATTAAGCTTTACCTTTTTTTCTAACTTTGCAGAAAATGCGTAAGAGTCACTGCCTGTTCCCAAAACAATCAAAAATACAAATATAAATATTAAAATCTTTTGCATTTTTTTCATATCTAAACCCTCCCCTTCAACTTATTCTTAATTTAATTTTATCACATCATCAGACAACAGTTTGAAAAATTATTTCTATTTAATATAAATGTAATATTTATTTAAGTTGATAATTTATCATAACAAGTGCAACATAAAATAAACTCATAGCTAATCAGCTGTGTTAATATGTAAGTGACCAAACAAAACATATTAAAAGGAGCGATTAACTATGAGCTATAACCATCTTACCATAGAAGAAAGATCTTGTATTTATCAATTTTTAAATTTAGGAATGAGCATAAGGGAAATTGCACAAGCGCTAAGAAGGTCACCTAGTACAATATCTCGAGAAATAAAAAGAAATTCTTCTAAAATAAAAGTTAACAGTAAAAAGTACTTTCCACTAAAAGCAAACGACAAATATCTAAATAGAAGGAAAGAATGTCATAGAAAAAGTAAAATTTCAAAAGATGTTATTGACTATTTAACAGCAAAGATTAACGAACATTGGTCACCTGAACAAATATCAAATAGAAGTACAAATGATATTAAGCAAGTGCCATCAACATCCACCATATATAGGCTCATACATGCAAAAAAGCTTCCAAAAACTAGCATGGAAAATTTGAGAAGAAAAGGCAAATTTAAAAGACCAGCAGAAAAAAGAGGAAAATTCAATGATAAAGGAAGAACTATTAAAAATAGACCAAAAGAAATATACAAAAGGCAAGAACTAGGACACTGGGAAGCAGATACAGTAGAATCAGGCAGATTAGATCATAAAAGAAAAAGTGGATATTGTTTCGTAACACTAGCAGAAAGAAAATCTATATATTATATAGCAATCCTATTTGAAAATAGAAAGTCAGAAAATGTAACACCAGCAATAATCAATGCATTGAAAGATTTACCAAAAGAACTAGTAAAAACAATAACTTTTGACAGAGGTAAAGAATTTTCCGAATTCGAGAAGATAGAAAAGGAATTAGGATGTAAAACTTATTTTTGTGACCCTTACTGCGCTTGGCAAAAGGGAACAAATGAAAACAGTAATGGACTTTTAAGAGAATTTTATCCTAAGGGCATGGATTTATCAGAAGTAAATATAGATGATTTAAATCATAACTTAAGTTTAATGAATAATAGACCTAGAAAGTGTATAAAATATAAAACACCTAAAGAAGAACTTTTTGGTTTCTTACCATAGGTGTTGCACTTGATTTGACAATTCGTCCTTTAAAAAATAGGTTTTAATGATATACTGAAGGAGGAAGAATGTCGAGAAGAAAATGAAAGGAGACATTATGAACAGAAAAGTGAAAATAGTACAATTCGGCTGCGGAAAAATGTCAAAATATCTTATGAGATACGCTTTGGAAAAAGGTGGAGAAATAATAGGAGCTTTTGATATGAATCCTGCATTAGAAGGAAAAGATATAGGAGAAATAATAGAAAGCGAAAATAAGGGCATTAAAGTTCAAGGTGCAGATAATTTTGAAAAATGCTTAAAAGAAGGAAAGCCTGATGTTTGTATAGTTGCAACAAGGTCAACAGTAGAAGAAATATCAGAAGTTTATAAATTATGTGCAAAGCATGGAGTAAACGCCATAAGTACTTGCGAAGAAGCTTTATATCCATGGAATTCAAGTAAAGAACTTACAAAAGAATTAGATAAACTTGCAAAAGAAAATAATTGTACCCTTACAGGAAGTGGTTATCCTGATATGTACTGGGGAGTTCTTATAGATACTCTTGCAGGATCTCTTTTTAAGATAAATAAAATTGTAGGAGTAAGTAGCTACAACGTAGAAGATTACGGAATAGCTCTTGCAGAAGGTCACGGAGCAGGTCTTAACAAAAAAGACTTTGAAGAAAAATTTGGAAAATATAATGATCTTTCCTATGAAGAAACCTTAAAAGCTATAGAAGAAGGAAAAGTTATTCCATCTTATATGTGGAATCAAAACGGATGGCTTTGTGAAAAGTTGGGACTTACAATTACATCTCAAACACAAAAGAGCATTCCTGTAACAAATAAAAAAGATTTAAAATCATCAACTCTTAACATGACAGTTAAAGCAGGAGATGCAACAGGAACTGAATTTGTAGTAACAACAGAAACAAAAGAAGGTATCACTTTAGAAACTCATAACTTAGGCTATGTTTACGGACCTGAAAATTTTGACATGAACAGATGGACCTTTGAAGGAGAACCAGACACAAATATTATCATGGATAATCCAGACACAGTAAGACTTACTTGTTCAAACTTGGTAAATAGAATTCCAGCATTAATAAACGCAGAACCGGGATATATAACAACAGATAAAATGCCAAATCCACTTTACATGGTAAAAGATATGAATGAATATGTTAAATAAAATAAGCTCCCTCTAGGGGAGCTTTTTTTAATAAAATTTTTCATAAAAAAATGACCTTTAAAGGTCATAAATAATTTTAAATATACATGGTGCAGAGAAAGGGACTTGAACCCTCACGAGTTTCCTCACATGCTTCTGAGACATGCCTGTCTGCCATTCCAGCACCTCTGCAAAATGGTGCGGAGAAAGGGACTTGAACCCTCACGAGCAAAGCTCACATGCCCCTCAAACATGCCTGTCTGCCTATTCCAGCACCTCCGCTAACCAATTTATAATAACAAAAAGAAAATTAAATATCAAATATTTTTTTCTGATAATTCTTTATTTCTTTTTTTAATTCGTCTTGTTGCCCTATAAATATTAAAGTAGGATTTTGGATTTAATCTTTTTTTCTTGTTTATATTTTTTATTTTTTTAAGGGCTGTAAATTTTAAAGCTTTTAAAATTAATTTTTTCATTATCTTCTCCTTGGAGATTTCTTTTTATATTTTTGGCTTCTTTGTTTTTTTAATCTTTTTTCTCTTTGTCTTTCTTTAATTCTTTCTTCTTTTATCTTTTGATACCATTCTTCAGTGTGAATATTGCATTCTTTACTAGGAATGTATTCATAATCATCAGGATAAATACCTCCGTTTTCAGAAGAAATGTATTTAGGATCTCTTTCAAATAAAATTTTGTATTCTACATCTTCTTTAGGACAAAATTCTCCTGCAAGACGGCCGGAAGAATTACAAATTAAAAGTTTTTTGTGGCCTTTGCAATATTCCTTAGGCTGGCTTCCATTAATAAAATATTCCATATATCCGTCAGAGCTTTCTTCGCAAAGTTTACTTCCTAAAAGACCACTTTTTTGGCAAATAAATTTTTGAATTATCTCTGGAGGAGCTTGAAATTTATCAGGATTTAAACCCTTATGACTGAATCTCATAATTTTTTTAAAAATAGATTCAATCATTTGGCTGTTTACATTTAAAGAAATTTTGGGACTGTCGCAGCCTAACCAAGAAGCTATGGTATATTGACTTGTAAAACCACTTTGCCATAAGTCGGAATTATATTTATTTAAACCTTGCATAGCACAAAGATCAAAATAATTTAAACCGTTTCCTTTTAAATCTCCCCTTGTAACATTAGTTCTTAAAGCATCTCTAAGTAAAAAATTTATATTTTTATCAATTATCTGCTTTCCTTCTCTCTTAGAATTGTCTACTATGGTAACTCCACTAGAATCAATAATTTTTATAAGAGCTGTAGGCTTTAAATAATTTCCATCTCTTGCAAGAACCTCATAAGAAGTTGCCATATCAAGAAGACTAAAGCCGTAGTGTAGATTTCCAAGGGCAAGACCGTCTAAGGTTTCATCATTAAAATTAGGATTTTCATTCTTGCTTATAAAAGCATCCTTATCATTAATTAAATTTAAAGTTTTTAAAGTTTCAAGACTTTTATAAAGGCCTATCCTATTTAAAATTTTTGCAGCAGCAACATTGGAATTATTTTCTAAGGCAAATCTCGAAGTTAAAAGTCCTCTGTAACCTCTGTAAAAATTTTCAGGCCAAAGTTTTCCGTCAAAGTAAAAAGGAACATCATCGGTTATTGTGGCTAGGGTATCTCCGGCATTTAAACTTGCTAAGTAAACTGAAAAAGGCTTTAACAAAGAGCCAGGGCTTCTATAAGAATCACTTGCCCTGTTAAAAATCTTTTGATATTTACTATTTACATCGAGACCTCCAACAATGGCCCTGACATAAGAATTTTTGTTGTCTATAATAATAGAGGCTGACTCCGGTTGAATTACAGGTTCTTTATCATAAGTGTAAAAATCTTTTGAAATCTTTATGGAGCCGTCACTATTGTAAGTAAAGAAATTTTTATCTTTTAAAAATCCATGGTCAATTATTATATAGTCGAGTTTTTCTTCATAAAAGTCCTTGGGAATATTTAAATTGCCAAGGGAATAAGTTCTTAAAGTTTTACTTTCATTAAAATCATAAGCATCTAAGATATCTATTTTTGATTTTATAGAAAAAATTTTTTTATTTATAGAAAGATCGCCGGAATCAGATACGGAAAATTCATTTTTAGGTATTATAAAATTCAAATCATTGTCAAAATAAGTTTCTTTTTTTATAAAAATTATATTTCCATTTTCATCAACAATATCTTCTTTGTCATCAAGAGAAAAATTGAGCATGGAAGAACCGCCGGAAGCATAAAAATTGTTAAAAGCTTCTTCAAGACTTCCGTAATAATTTTCTAGCTCCTTTTGAAGATTTTCATCAATAGCGGAAATTATTTTATAGCCTCCGGTAAATAATTTATATTCAGCCTCTTCTCTTGAAATTTTGTAATAATTTTCCAATTCCTGGCAGGCATTTAATTTTATAAAATCCGTTGAGTAAGAGCTCATGTTGTGATGTTTTTTCTCACCTGGTTTAAGGGAAGAATACAAATCAAAATCACAGGCCTCTTTATATTCAGCTTCCTTTATTTTTCCAAGGTCCAGCATTTTTTTAAGAACAATTTTTTGTCTTTCAAAGCTTTTAGGATTGAAAATTACATAATATTCCTCGCCATTTATTAAACTTGTTCCAACTATTTTATTTTTATCACTTTTATAATTTTCTTTTAGAACTCTTTTAGTAGGAGAATATTCTCCAGGATTTTTTGCAATGCCAGCAATTAAAGCGGACTCAGCTAAATTTAAATCCCATACATCCTTAGAAAAGTAAGTTTGACTTGCAGCTTCAACTCCATAAGAGCCTTGACCTAAATTAATCCTGTTTAAATAAGCTTCAAGAATTTCTTCTTTAGATAAATTGTCTGCAAGACGCATAGATAAATAAGCTTCTTTAATTTTTCTATTTATAGTTTTTTCGTTTGTAAGATAAACATTTTTTACAAGTTGTTGAGTAAGGGTGGAGGCACCTCTTACATAGGCTCCAGCTTTAAGATTTGTGTAAATGGAACCTAAGACACTTCTAAAATCTAAACCTCCATGGGAATAAAACCTTTGGTCTTCAATGGAAACAAAGGCATCTTTTATGTAAGTGGGAACTTTTTCTATGGGTACAATAGTTCTATATTCTTGGGATTCTATTTTTTCAAGAAGATTGCCCTTTTCATCATAAATACTCGAAGTTTGATTGAAACTGTTACTTAAATTTTTTAAATTTGTCTTAGGAGAATCTTTAATAACCCCAAAAAGGGCAGCTGAAAAAATTCCTCCTAAAGTTATAAAAATTAAAAGGACAAATAAAATCCAAAAACCTATTTTTTTATTTTTATTTAAATTTTTATAGGATTTTTTATAAGAAGCATATTCATTTTTAAAATTAAAATCTTTAAAATTGTTAAGGTCTCTATTCATAATGCCTCCCGCCCTATTATATCACCTCTTCAATATTTTGTCTTTTTAAAGCCTTATTGTATAATCTAAGTATGGAAACAACAAAAAAAATAGAAAAAGTAATCATTGTTGCAACTGACCTTGGAAGTTTTCCAAATACCTTAAGTTCAAGTCTTGAAGAGCTTAGGGAATTGGTAAAGGCTGATGAGGGTCAAGTTGTGGGAGTTGTTACGCAAAATATAGAAAAATTTAATCCTAAATATTTAATAGGAACTGGAAAAGTAAAAGAAATAAAAGAGATTGCAAAAAACATGGAAGTTGAAACAGTTATTTTTAACGATGAACTTTCAGGAATTCAAGTGCGTAATCTTGAAGAAGAATTAAAATTAAAAGTTGTTGATAGGACAAATTTAATTTTAGATATTTTTGCAATGAGAGCAAATACTTATGAAGCTAAACTCCAAGTCCAACTTGCTCAAAGAGAATATCAATTGCCAAGACTTTTAGGAATAAAAGGTTGGTCAAGAACAGGAGGAGGAATAGGAACAAGAGGACCAGGAGAACAAATTATTGAAACAGATAGACGTAGGCTTTTAAGAGAAATAAACTCCATTAAGAAAAAACTTAAAAAAGCGGAACTTAATAGAGAAAATGCTGCAAAAAAAAGAAGAGAATCGCCTCTTCCAAATGTTGCCTTAGTAGGCTATACCAATGCAGGAAAATCTACAATTTTAAATAGAATCAAGGAGAATACAGGAAGAGATGTATTTGTAAAAAATATGCTCTTTGCCACTCTTGATCCTGGTATAAGACAGGCAAAACTCTTAAACGGCAGAGATTTTATTATTTCTGATACAGTAGGATTTGTTTCAAAGCTTCCCACAAAATTAGTTGAAGCTTTTAAATCAACCTTGGAAGAAGTAAAAAATGCAGATTTAATTGTCCACGTTATAGATTCCTCAAACTCTGATTTGGAAATCCAATATAAGACCACCATGGACATTTTAAAAGAACTGGAGGTTTTGGATAGACCTATTCTTACTGTCTTTAACAAAATGGACAGGGCTGAATTTGAAGAAATGATAGTCCCACAAGTTCCAGGAGATAAGATTTTTATTTCAGCAAAAAAAGATGAAAATATGGAAGTTTTACTAAAAGCCATAGAAAAAAATTTAGGCCTATCTTACACTGAAGAAAAACTTTTATTTCCCTTTAGCCAAGCAGGTAAATTAAATGAATTTTTAAATAATTTTAAGGGAGAAATTTTAGAATACAATGAAGAAGGAACCTTGGTTAAGGCAACTTTAAGTGAGATTGAGAAGAAAGAATTCGGTGATTTTATTGTCTGAATATTTTTCAGTTCTTGAGGGGAAAAGTAATGAGTTTATAGAAAAAAAATCTCGATTTATAGGTTTTTGCAGTCCCATAAAAGATGAAAAAGAAGCTCTTGAAATTTTAGAAGACAAGAGAAGAGAATTTAAAGATGCAACTCATAATTGTTGGGCCTATATACTTAAAGAAGATATGTCCCTGCAACGCTACAGCGACGATGGAGAGCCTTCAGGCACAGCAGGCATACCAATACTCGAAGTAATGAAAAAAGAGGGCATAACAAACGCCCTGTGCCTTGTGACGAGATATTTTGGTGGGACTCTCTTAGGAGCAGGAGGCCTTGTAAGAGCGTATACAAAAGGGGCATCTTTAGGAATTGAAGCTGCAAAAAAAGTTTTAATGAAAGATTTTATAAAAATGTCCTTTATATATGATTATACTTTTCACGGATCCATTTTAAATTATCTTATGAAAGAGGGCTATATAATTTTAAAAGAAAATTATATGGAAAAAATAGAACTTATAATTGATGTAGCAGAAGAAGATAGTAAAATAATAAAAGATTTAAACAATCTTACGTCTGGTAAAGTAACCATTGAAGAAAGAGAAAAAATAATTCTTCCGACTTTTGAAGGGAAAATTATTTATAAATAGAATTGGGAGAAAAACATGAAAGTAAAAAAAATTACTGATTATGACAAAAAAATTGAAGAAATAGTAGAAAGTTTAAAAGATACCGTAAAACAAGCAGGAGCAAAAGGACTTGTATTCGGACTTTCAGGGGGTATAGACAGTGCAGTAATAGCAGGACTTGCAAAAAGAGCCTTTAAAGATGACAGCCTGGGAATTATTATGCCCATTGATTCTATAAAAGAAGATGAAATTCATGCAAGACTTGTAGGAGAAAATACAGGAATAAAAGTTGAGTATGTGGATCTTTCAAAAACATACCATGAACTTATAAAGGCAAGCTTTGATTCGGAAAATAAAATGGCAAAATCAAATATAAAGCCAAGGCTTAGGATGACAAACTTATATTATTACGCTCAATCTTTAAATTATCTTGTTTGCGGTTCAAGCAATGCCAGCGAATATTATGTGGGATATTTTACAAAACATGGGGATAGCGGGGCAGATATTTTTCCCATTATAGATATTTTAAAAACAGATATTTTTGAAATAGCAAAACACTTAAATCTTCCTAAAGAAATTATTGAGAAAAAACCTTCAGCAGGACTTTGGAAGGGACAGACTGATGAAGATGAAATGGGATTTACCTATGAAGAATTGGATAATTATATTTTAAATGGAGAAATTGCAGATAAAAATAAAAAAGAAAAAATAGACAGAATGCATAAAAATACTAGTCACAAAAGAAATTTGGATATTTTTTAAAAATATTTTTAAATTAACTTGACAAAAAAACCAAAGTGCTTTAAACTGATATAAAATTAAAAAATATAAAGCAGTGCAGAAGAGAAAGATACCTAAGTTTGTCTTAGAGAGTCGGAAAAGGTGAAAGCCGACACAAAAATAAGTATGTAATATTCACTTCTAAGCTTGGCAGTTCAAATTTAAGTAGATTGCCACGGATTCTACCGTTAACTTTAGATAGGAATTGATGGATTCTAAAATTATTTGAATACACGATTTCAATGAGTATTTAATTAGGTGGTACCGCGAACCTTCGCCCTATGTGGGTGAAGGTTTTTTTTATTATATTTTCTAAATTATTGGAGGGAAAAAAATGAAAAAGTTAAAAAAATTATTAGTATGTTTATTGGCGCTTTCTATTTTAAGTGGATGTGCAGAAAAAAAGGCCGAAAAAGCTTCTGAAGAAAATTCAGATAAAAAAATAAAAGTGGGAGTTTTACAATTTATGGAACATGTTTCCTTAGATGCAGCAAGACAAGGCTTTGAAGAAGGCTTAAAAGAAGATGGCATAGACTATGAACTTATTTATAAAAATGTAGAAGGAGATATATCCATTGCCAATCAAACTGCAGTAAGTTTAAGAAAAAGCGGAGCACAATTAATATATGCCATTGGAACACCAGCAGCTCAAGCAGCACAAACAAGCACAGAAGATCTTCCCATAATATTTTGTGCAGTAACAGATCCAAAGGGAGCAGGACTTGTGGAAAATGAAAAGGCACCGGAAAAAAATATAAGTGGAGTAAGTGATTATATTTCACCTAAAGAACAATTGGAATCATTTTTAAAAATATTTCCGGACGTAAAAACTATTGGAACAATTTATAATATTGCAGAACAAAATTCACAGGTACAAGTTGAAGAACTTAAAAAAGTTTGTCAAGAATTGGGACTTACATTAGAAGTCGTGGGAGTGCAAAGCATAAACGACATTCCACAAAGTATAGCATCTCTTAGTAAAAAAATTGACGCATTTTTCGCTCTTACAGATAACTTAGTAGCAAATGCAGCTCCAATAGTTTCTGAAAATTTATTAAAATACAACTTGCCATCCATAAGTGCAGAAGAAGGACAAGTAAGTAAAGGACTTTTAATTTCAGATGGAGTTGTCTATGAAGACTTAGGAAAACAAGCAGGCCACATGGCAGCAAAAGTTTTAAAGGGAGAAAAAATTGAAAATCTTCCCGTTGAAACTTATAAAAATCATGAAATTAAAATCAATAAAAAAACTGCAGAAAAACTTGGTTTAGATTTAAATAACCAATATTTAAAAAATGCAGTTACAGTAGGTGAATAATGAATATACTCTTAGAATCAATTGAATCAGGCTTAATATTTTCCATCCTTGCCTTGGGAATAATGATAAGCTTTAAAATTTTAGACATAGCCGACCTTTCAGTTGAAGGAACATTTCCCTTAGGAGCCTTTGTCTTGGCAAAAATATTAACATCAGGACTAAATCCCATAGTTGGAATGATAAGCGCAAGCCTAGCAGGAGGTCTTGCAGGATTTTTAACCTATGTAATTTATAAAAAAATAAAAGTAGATGCAATCCTTGCAGGTATTCTTACAATGACAATTCTAATAACAGTAAATCTTAGAATTATGAACACAAATAACGTTCCACTTTTAAAAGAAAAAAGTATCTTTGATTTACCGGTACCTAAAATTGTAATTTTGATTTCTATAGTTCTTATTACAAAAATTTTGTTGGACTTATTTTTAAAAACTGAAAAAGGATATCTTTTACTTGTAACAGGAGATAATGAAAGTCTTGTAAAAGCCCTGGGAAAAAATCCAGACAAATATACAATGTTAGGACTTGTTTTATCAAATGCATTAATAGGTCTTGCAGGATCTCTACAAGGACAATACGCAGGTTTTGCAGACTCAACAATGGGACAAACCATGATAGTTCAAGGACTTGCTTCAATAATTATAGGAGACACAATAATGAAAAGCTCTGGCAAATTAAAGAGAACCACAAGAGCAATAATAGGAACTCTTATTTATAGGATTATTTATGGACTTGCCATTGATTACGGAGTAAATCCTCAAGATTTAAAAGGAATAACAGCAATAATAGTAATAGTATTTATTATTTATAACAATTCTCTCGCAAGAGGAGGAAAATTTTTAAAGGGTTTAAAAAGAAATAAGGAGATGGAAAATGCTTGAAATTAAAAATTTAAGAAAAGTTTTTTACGAAGGACAGCCGGAAGAAAATATAATATTTGAAAGCTTTAACTTAACAATAGAAGAAAATAAATGTCTTGCAATTTTAGGACCAAATGGCTGCGGAAAAAGCACCCTCTTAAACTTAATAAGCGGATCCCTTGCAAGTGATGGTGGTATGATTCTTTTAAATGGAAAAGACATCACAAAAGAAAAAGAAGAAAAAAGAGCAGCATCCATAGGAAAAGTTTATCAAGATCCATCCATGGGAGTTGCACCAAGCTTAAACATTCTTGAAAATATTTCCTTAGCTTTAAAAAAAGGCGAAAAATTTTCCCTTAGAAAACTTGTAAAAAAAGAAAACATAAAAAAAATAAAAGAAAAATTAAAAGAATTAAAATTGGGTCTTGAAGACAAACTTACAACAGAAGTTAAATTTCTTTCAGGAGGACAAAGGCAATCCCTATCCCTACTTATGGCGACAATAAAAAAACCGGAACTTTTACTTCTTGATGAACACACAGCAGCTCTTGATCCGAAAACTTCAAAGCTTATTATGGATAAAACTCGTGACTTAATAAAAAAAGATCATATAACAACAATGATGATCACCCACAATTTAAGCCATGCAGTAGAATATGCAGACAGAATCATTATGCTTAACAAGGGACAAATAGTCTTAGACGTAGAAGCAAAAAAAATTACAGAAGAAGAACTCCAAAAAATATATACAAGAAAAATAGAAAGCCCCATACAAATAGCAAGTTAAAGAATACAAAATAAAAAGCGGATATTAAATGTAGGGACCAATTTATTGGTCCGGCGGCGAAGACGAATTAAATAAATTTAAAAAAAATATAAAAATAAAAATGCTTCACGTAGAGCGTAAAAAAATAATTTATAAAAAATTTTAATTCAAATATTTATTTTGTTCTCCCACACCATACACGCGGACCGGTAAACCGGTCCCTACAGCCCACAAAATCCCACGCATAAATTTATTATAATTTTAAATCCACGCATGAATGTGGGGTTTATTTATGAGAAAAGGATTAACAAAATAAAACCTCCACAATCGAATGTAGGGACCAATTTATTGGTCCGGTGGCGAAGACGAATTAAATAAATTTAAAAAAAATATAAAAATAAAAATGCTCCACGTAAAGCGTAAAAAATAAAAAATAAAAATGCTTCACGTAAAGCGTAAAAAAAATAAAAAATAAAAAAACACATTGAATTTATTTCAATGTGCCTTTTTATTTATTGATTAAGCTCTTGCAAGTTCTTTTCCAAGTTGGAAACATTCATCAAGGGCATCTTCATCTGGATCATCATATGCAGCAAAACCATCGGCAACTAATTTTGCACCGGTTCCTTCAACTTCTTCTTGCCAAGTTTTCATCCATTCGCCGTCAGCCCATTCATAAGAACCGAATAAAACAACGTGTTTTCCACTTAAAAGAGGATTTGCTTCATCCATAAAGGGACGCATTTCTTCTTCTTCAAGTTCTTCCGCACCCATTGCCGGGCAGCCGAAAGCAAGATAATCAGTTTCTTTTACATCATCAATGCTGGCATTTGCAACATTTAATAAATCAACTTCAGCACCCTCTGCTTTTGCACCTTCAGCGATTTTTTGAGCCATTTTTTCAGTGTGGCCTGTTCCACTCCAATAAATTACTTTTACTTTCATTTTTCCTCCTAAAAATTTATGTATATCAAAATCAATTTGATATATTTTATTACTTGCAAGAAAAATTATAAAAGATTTAAAAAAATATTTCAATAAAAATTATCATTTAATTCCCAAATAACAAATCTGATATTTTTGTAGTAAAATGTTATTGAAAATTAAAAAGTTAAAATTATAAAAGTAAAGGAGTTTTTATGAGTAATTTAGATAAAATCAGAAAATTAATGGAAGAAGAAAATGTTGATGTTTATCTTATTCCTACTTTAGATCCTCATGCATCAGAATATTTGCCTGATCATTATGCTGAAAGAAAATTTATTTCAGGTTTTACAGGAAGTGCGGGAACTGTTTTAATTACAAAAGACAATGCTCTTTTGTGGACTGATGGAAGATATTTTATACAAGCAGAAAATCAACTTTATCCTGGCTTTAAATTAATGAAGATGGGTCATCCTGATTATCCGACTTTAAGTGAATGGCTATCTCAAAATATAAAAAATGGAACTATAGGTTTTAATTATTTATATTATACAGAAGCTCTTTTTGAAAATTTAAAGGAAAATTTAAGTGGAGAAATAAAATTTAAAGATGCAGATTTAATTGGTCCCCTTTGGAAAGATCGTCCAAGTCTTCCTCAAGATAAAATTTTCATTCATGAACTTAAATATACGGGAAAAACTGCAGAGGAAAAACTTAAAGAAGTTAGATCTGCCATGAAAAAAGAAGGGGCAGACACCTTTGTTCTTGCTAAACTTGATGATATTGCTTGGCTTTATAATTTAAGGGGCAAGGATATTGAGGCAAATCCGGTTTTTATGTCCTATGCCATTGTTGATTTAGAAGGGGCAAAACTTTTTGTAGATAGGGAAAAAATAAAAAATGTCCTTGATTATACACAAAAGTTTTCACAAGTTTATCCTTATGAAGAAGTTTTTAATTATGCAAAGACTTTAAAAGATAAAAATATTTTATTAAATAAGGAAAGCATAAATAAAAAATTATATGATTCTTTACAAGGAAATAAAATTATAAACAAGGCCAACCCTACGGAAATGTTAAAGGCAGTAAAAAATGAAATTGAAACTAAAAATGAAAAGGAAATTTATATAAAAGACTGCCTGGCTCTTACAAAATTTATAAAATGGATAAAAGAAAATCCAGTAAATGAATATGAGGCAGGAGAAAAACTTTTAAAATTTAGACAGGAGCAAGAAGGATTTTTATATCCAAGTTTTGCTACTATAGGAGCCTATGGTAAAAATGCAGCTATGATGCATTATAGTGCCAGCAAAGAAAATAATACTAAACTTGAGAAAAAAGGATTTTTCCTTGTGGATTCAGGGGGGCAATATTACGGTGGCACAACAGATACTACAAGAACTATTGCCATGGGACCCTTAAGTCAAGAAGAAATAAGAGATTATACCTATGTTTTAAAGGCTCATTTAATGCTTCAGAGAACAATTTTCTTAAAGGGAACTGACGGTGTAAGTTTAGACGGCATAACCAGATATAATATTTGGCAACACCATATGGACTATAAGTGCGGCACAGGCCATGGTGTGGGATATTTTTTAAATGTTCATGAAGGCCCCCATGGCATAAGTCCATCAAGGAAAACAGAGCCTATGGTTGCAGGCATGTATGTTTCTGACGAGCCCGGCATTTATAAAGAAAATAAGCATGGAATAAGAATTGAAAACATTCTTCTTGTAGTGGATGATGGAAAATATGATGACGGTCAATTTTTAAAGTTTGAAAGTCTTTGTTATTTACCCTATGAACTTGATGCAGTTGACAAAAATCTTTTAACTGAAGAAGAAATAGATCAACTTAATGAATATCATAAAAAAACTTATGAAAAACTTTCTCCTTACTTAGAGGGAGAAGAACTGGAATTTTTAAAGAAAGCAACTCGTGAAATTTAAAATGGATTTAAAAGAAAAATTAAAGATGCTCCCGGATGACCCGGGAGTTTATCTTATGAAAGATTCTTTTGACAATATAATATATGTGGGCAAGGCGAAAAATTTAAAAAAAAGGGTTCGCCAATATTTCGGCTCCTATGGAAAATCTACAAGAAAAGTAGAATCTATGGTAAGTCACATAAAAGATTTTGAATATATAATTGTGGAAAATGAAGTGGAGTCTTTAATTTTAGAATCAAATCTTATAAAGGCTCACAATCCCAAATATAATATTCTTCTTAGAGATGACAAACAATATCCATATATAAAAATCGGAGTTTACGATAGATTTCCTAAAGTTGAAAAAGTTAGAAAAGTTTTAAAAGACGGGGGAAAATATTTTGGACCCTATCCCAATGCCATGGCAGTCAATGAAGCTATAGAAATTTTTAAAGACCTTTATAAAATAAGGGATTGTAATTTAAATTTAAATAAGGATCCTTTAAACTTTAGACCATGTTTAAATTTCTTCATAGACAAATGTAAAGGCCCCTGTAAGGGTCATATAGATGAGGGTCAATATAAAGAGTCCATTGATGAAATAAGTGCCTTCTTAGAGGGGCACAGTAAAAATATCTTAGCAAAAATAGAAGAAAAAATGGTCATGGCTTCAAAAAATTTGGATTTTGAAAAAGCGGCCCTTTATAGGGATCAAATTAATAATTTACAAGCTCTTCTTGAAAAACAAATTATAGATAGGGCAGCTATTGATGAAAATAGGGATGTAATAGCTTTTGCCAGGGGTACAGACCAAATTATAGTTCAAATATTTTTTATAAGAAAGGGAAAAATAATAGGCAGAGAACATTATTTAATGAGTGATTATTATGTTTCATCAGACGATGAAATCCTTTCAACTTTTTTAAAGCAGTTTTATATAGGGGCAACCTATATTCCCTCAGAAATAGTTGTGCCTTTTGAAACTGATGAAGATTCCACTATTGAAAAATTTCTTTCAGATAAAATCGGAAGAAAGGTGAAACTTTTTGTTCCTCAAAAGGGCGAAAAACTTAAACTTTTACAAATGGTTCAAAAAAACGCATTGGATATGCTTAGCAAATATTCTGAAAGTTATAAAAATAAAATGAACGTAAATTTAATAGCCCTTGAAGAATTAAGAGATTTGCTGGGTCTAAGAGAAAATCCAAGAAGAATAGAAGCCTATGATATTTCCAACATAAGTGGAGCTGAATCAGTAGGGTCTATGGTGGTTTTTGAAGATGGAGAAAAGAAAAAAAGCGACTACAGAAAATTTAGAATAAGAGATGTGGAAGGAATAAATGACTACGGATCTTTAAAAGAAGTTTTAACAAGAAGATTTAAAAGGGCAAAGGAAAATAAAAAAGATTCCTTTACAATTTTACCAGACCTTATACTTATGGACGGAGGCAAGGGTCAGGTAAACATAGCCTTGGGAGTTTTACAAGACCTGGGAGTTGAGATTCCTGTTGCAGGTCTTGTAAAAGATGATTTTCACACAACAAGGGGAATAATTTATGAAAATAGGGAATATAATGTGGAACTGGATTCGAGAATTTATAAGTTAGCCTATAAAATTCAGGAAGAAGCCCACAGATTTGCCATAAATTATCACAGAAGTCTTAGAAGTAAAGATATGTTTAAATCGGAACTTGACGGAATAAAAGGAATAGGACCAAAAAGAAAAAAAGAATTGATGAAAAAATTTAAATCAATTGATAAAATAAAAGCGGCAAGTCTTGAAGAACTTTTACAAGTAGAGGCAATGGACAGAAAATCAGCAGAAAATTTATACAGGCACTGGAGGAAATAATGGAATATTTTACTTTGTCAAAATTAGTTAGAGAAATTGATCTTAAAATAATATATAAAGCAAAAGATTTTTATGACATTCAAATGGAAGAAAGAGAACTTAACAGACCTGGACTGCAATTAAGCGGCTTTTATGAAAAATTTCAAGCGGATAGAATACAAATAATAGGTAACCAAGAATGGTACTATTTAGAAGGATTTTCAGATTCCTTGAGATATCAAAGGACAGAAGAACTTTTTAAACATGGAATTCATGCCCTTTTATTTACAAGTGGAAATTCCATATTTAAAGAGGTTTTGGACCTTGCAAAAAAATATGACATAACAATTTTAAGCACAAAAGAAAAAACTTCAAAAATAATAAATAAAATAACCAACTTTATAGACATGGAGCTTGCACCTACAACAAGAATTCATGGAGTTTTATTAGACGTCTATGGGGTAGGTGTATTGATAGAGGGGAAAAGTGGAGTTGGAAAAAGCGAAACAGCTCTTGATTTAATAT
The DNA here is from genome assembly GCF_030812875.1 of Peptoniphilus koenoeneniae. Lineage (NCBI taxonomy): Bacteria > Bacillati > Bacillota > Tissierellia > Tissierellales > Peptoniphilaceae > Peptoniphilus > Peptoniphilus koenoeneniae. Next base: position 177,936 of record NZ_JAUSTN010000002.1, on the reverse strand, counting down.
CCAAAGGGGCAAAACTTATTTCCGATGATTCAGTAATAATAAAAGCTATGGACGGAGTTTTAATAGGTAGAAGTCCTGAAATAACAAAACACTTTATGGAAATAAGGGGAATAGGCATAATAGATGTGCAAAAATTATTTGGTGTTGGTTCCATAATGGAAAAAATTCAAATAGAGATGGTTATTAATCTGGAATCCTGGGATGAAAAAAAAGAATATGTAAGGCTTGGTCTTGAAGACCTGCACGAAAATATTTTAGGAATAAATTGTGTAAAATATGAAATTCCCGTAAAACCTGGTCGTCATACGGCTCTTATAATAGAAGTTGCAGCAAAAACTTATAAGCAAAAACAATTTGGCTACAATCCTGCAAAAGTTTTAAACGAAAGAATATTACAAAGAAAAGAAAAAAATCAAAGATAAAGTAAAGATAAAAAATTCCAATTTTCATACTTATTGAAGATTGGGATTTTTTATTATTAAAGATATAAATTTACATACAAAGCTTAAAAATTTATTTTTTAAATAAAATGTTATAATTTTACTTAGGAGGAAATATGCTTAAAGATATTTTAAATTTAAAGGGTGGAGAATTTATTTCTCTTATAGGTCATATAGATGATAATAGGGCTCTTGCTTTTGCAAGAGAGCTTGAAGATAAAATTGAAGATTTTAAAGTTTATGAACCGGTAATTCTTACATCGGCATTTGGAATGGAAGCTCCAAGAGGTCTTGGCATTGAAGAAATAATTTTGCCAAGTAAGTTGTTTTTAAAATCTTCCCAATATAAAAGACTTGTAATTTTAGGAGGAGGAAGCAAAGAAAGATTCTTACTCCCTCTTGATGATTTTTCAGGGATTTTTGATTATAAATTTTTTATTATTAAGGCAGCCAAGGATTTTTCTCAAGAAAACAATTTAAAAAAAGGTATGGAAAACAAAATCAGCGATCAAAGTGACCTTACACTTTGTAGCTTAGAAGAAAAAGAAGTTTTGGAATTTATAAAAGAAAAAAAAGATATGAATCTTTTCTTTAAAGATAGTGTTGGAAGAAAAGTCCTTTTAATAGATGGAGATAAAGAGGAAAATATTATAAAAGATTTAGAAAAATACGATTTTGAAACTGCTTTTTATAAATTTCAATAAAAGGGATTTTTATTTAAAAATAAAAAAACCTTGAAATTATAAAATTTCAAGGTCATGGTGCACTTTCAGGGACTCGAACCCTGGGCCCACTGATTAAGAGTCAGTTGCTCTACCATCTGAGCTAAAAGTGCATAAGTTATTCAACTTGTACATTATACAAGAACTTGAAGGGTTAAGTCAAGAAAATTTTTACAAATCATTTTATCTTTGTAAAAATTTTTTATTTTCTTGAACGTTTGTTCATTTTCTTATACAATTGTAATTGTATCTTAGAGTTAAAAAGAGGGAGGGAAAAATGGATTTTAAAATACATTCTAAATTTAAACCTACAGGAGATCAGCCTCAAGCTATTGAGGGTCTTGTAAGGGGACTTGAAAAAAATTATAAACATCAAACCCTTCTTGGAGTTACAGGTTCCGGTAAGACTTTTACTATGGCAAATATTATTGAAAAAGTTCAAAGACCGACTCTTGTTATTGCCCACAATAAAACTCTCGCTTATCAACTTTGCAGCGAGTTTAAGGAATTTTTTCCTGAAAATTCCGTTGAATATTTTGTAAGTTATTATGATTATTATCAACCGGAAGCTTATGTTCCTGGTTCTGATTTATTTATTGAAAAGGATGCTTCAATTAATGATGAAATAGATAAGCTTAGGCACTCTGCTACAATGTCTCTTTTTGAAAGACGAGATGTAATTATTGTTGCTTCTGTGTCTTGTATATATGGTCTTGGGGATCCTATTGATTATGAAAATTTAGTTGTTTCTTTAAGGCCAGGCATGATTAAAGATAGAAATGAAGTTATGTCAAAGCTTGTAGATATTCAGTATGTTAGAAATGATATAAATTTTGAAAGGGGAACTTTTAGAGTCAGAGGAGATTCTCTTGAAGTTTTTCCTGCAAATTCTTCTGAAAATTCTATAAGAATTGAGTTTTTCGGAGATGAGGTTGACAGGATTACTGAAATTAATGCTTTAACTGGACAGGTTATTGGATATAGAAATCATATTGCAATTTATCCTGCTTCTCACTTTGTTACTGGATTTGAAAAAGTTGAAAGGGCCATTGTTACTATTGAAGAGGAGCTGGAAGAAAGACTAAGGGAGCTTAAGGGTCAAGAAAAACTTCTTGAAGCTCAAAGATTGGAGCAAAGAACAAGGTATGATCTTGAAATGTTAAAAGAAATGGGCTTTTGTAATGGAATTGAAAATTATTCAAGGCATCTTTCTGGTCGTGCTCCTGGGTCGAGACCCTATACTTTAATTGATTATTTTCCCAAGGATTTTATTACAATTATTGATGAATCCCATGCTACAATTCCTCAAATTAGAGGTATGTATAATGGAGATAGGCAAAGAAAACAAACTCTTGTAGATTATGGTTTTAGACTTCCTTCGGCTCTTGACAACAGACCTTTAAAGTTTGATGAGTTTGAGGGCATGATGAATCAATGTATTTATGTTTCTGCTACTCCTGGTCCTTACGAAAAGGAACATGAAGAAAATTTTGTGGAACAAATCATAAGACCTACGGGACTTTTAGACCCTATTATTGAAGTGAGACCTATTAAAAATCAAATTGACGACCTTATAAAGGAAATTAATCTTAGGACTGAGAAAAAAGAGAGGACTTTAATAACTACTTTAACTAAAAGAATGGCAGAGGATCTGACAAAATATTTTAAGGAACTGGGAATAAAGGTTACTTATATGCACTCGGATGTTGATACTATTGAAAGAATGAAAATTATTAGAGATTTAAGACTTGGGGTATATGATGTATTAGTTGGCATAAACTTACTTAGGGAGGGGCTGGATTTACCGGAGGTAAGTTTGATTGCAATTTTAGATGCTGATAAAGAAGGATTTTTAAGAAGTGAAACTTCTCTTATTCAAACTTCCGGAAGGGCTGCAAGAAATGTTGACGGAAAGGTTATAATGTATGCAGACTCTATTACAAAATCTATGGGAGTAACTATTGATATAACTAACAGAAGAAGAGAAATTCAAAATAAATATAATATTGAACATGGCATTACTCCAAAGTCTATTGTTAAAGATATAAGGGATGTTATTGCTAACACTATAGCGGCTGAAGATAAGAAGAGTTTTGAAGTTGATGATGATATTTCAATTGATGAACTGAATTCTATGATTGAAGCTTTAAAAATGGAAATGTATAAATGTGCAGAAGAGCTTAATTTTGAGCGAGCTGCTGAAATTAGGGATAAGATTTCCCAGTTACAAAAGATGGTGATTGATTGAACGAAAATATTGTTATAAAGGGAGCAAGACAACATAATTTAAAAAATATTGATCTTACTCTTCCAAGAAATAAATTTATTGTTTTTACAGGACTTTCAGGAAGTGGCAAGTCTTCTCTTGCCTTTGATACTATTTATGCTGAAGGCCAAAGGAGATATGTGGAAAGCTTATCTTCTTACGCAAGACAATTTTTAGGACAGATGGACAAACCTGATGTGGAATATATTGATGGTTTAAGTCCGTCTATTTCTATTGATCAGAAAACTACAAGTAAAAATCCCCGTTCTACAGTGGGAACTGTAACGGAAATTTATGATTATTTGAGACTTTTATATGCAAGGGTTGGGCATCCTTATTGTCCTAAATGTGGCAAGGAAATAACTTCCTACACAATAGATCAAATGGTGGATGATTTAAGCCAATTGCCGGAAAGAACAAGGCTTATGGTCCTTGCGCCCATCATTAGACAGAGAAAGGGCAGTCATAAAAAAGTTTTAGAAAAGATTTTGAAAGATGGCTATGTAAGAGTTGTAATCGATGGAGAAACTCACGAGCTGTCTGAAAATATTGAACTTGATAAAAATATAAAACACGATATAAGTGTTGTTGTAGATAGAATTATTATAAAAGAGGGAAGCCAAAGCAGACTTACAGATTCTCTTGAGCTTGCAGTGGGACTTTCAGGAGGTCTTGTAAATGTTCAAGTCCTTGATGGAGAGGTATTTACTTTTTCAACAAAACTTGCCTGTCCAGATTGCGGAATTGTCATTGAAGAAATTACGCCAAGGTCTTTTTCTTTTAATTCTCCTTTAGGAGCTTGTCCCGATTGTAAGGGATTGGGTTTTTCAAAGGAACCTGATCCGGATTTAATTATTCCCAACAAAGATTTATCCATCGCTGATGGAGCTATAGCTGCTTATACAAATAATGATGGAACTTATTACATGGAAACTTTTAAAGCCCTTGCTAAAGCTTTTCATTTTTCCATTAAAGAGCCTATAAAAAATGCTCCCAAAGAACTTATTGATGCTATTTTATATGGATCTAATAAAATTATTTCTTTTAAATTTGATTCAATGTTTTCAGGGTTAAAAGATTTCAGAGGCAGTTGGGAAGGGGTAGTAAGAAATTTAAAAAGACGATACATTGAAACAAGTTCAGACAGGATAATTGAAAGAATAGCTGAATTTATGAGCGATGAACCCTGTCCCACTTGTCATGGAAAAAGGCTGAAAGAGGCATCACTGTCAGTTAAGGTTAATGGTTTGAATATTTTTGAACTCACAGATCTTTCAATTTCCAAGGCTCTTAAATTTTTTGATGAAATAAAACTTTCTGAAAAAGAACAAATAATAGCAAGACAATTAGTTAAAGAAATTAAAGAAAGGCTTGGCTTTTTACAAAAAGTGGGTCTTGAATATTTAACCCTCTCAAGAATGGCAGGTACTCTTTCTGGTGGTGAAGCACAGAGAATAAGACTGGCAACTCAAATAGGCTCTCATTTAGTTGGAGTTTTATATGTTCTTGACGAACCTTCTATAGGACTTCATCAAAGGGATAATGATAAACTTTTATCTGCCCTTAGAGATTTAACGGACCTAGGCAACACATTAATAGTTGTAGAGCACGACGAGGACACTATGAGGGCTGCTGACATGATAGTTGATATTGGACCAGGGGCAGGAATTAACGGCGGTCATATAGTCGCTCAGGGTTCCATAGAAGATATTGAAAAAGTGGAAGATTCTATTACTGGTCAATATTTATCAGGAAAGAAAAAAATTGAGGTGCCTAAAGAAAGAAGACCCTACAAAGAGGAAAGTTTAAAAATAATTGGAGCTAAGGAAAATAATTTAAAAAATATTGATGTTGAATTTCCCTTGGGACAATTTTTATGCGTTACGGGAGTTTCCGGAAGTGGAAAATCTTCTCTCATTAATGAAATTTTATATAAGGCCCTTGCTCAAAATATAAACAAATCAAGGATAAAGCCGGGAAAATATGAGAAAATAGAAGGTCTTCAATTTATTGATAAGGTTGTAAATATAGATCAAAGTCCTATTGGAAGGACACCGCGTTCAAATCCTGCAACTTATACAGGAACTTTTGACATAATAAGAGATATTTTTGCCATGACAAATGAAGCAAAAATGCGAGGATATAAAAAAGGCAGATTTTCTTTTAATGTTAAGGGAGGCCGTTGCGAAGCCTGTAAGGGTGATGGAATTATAAAAGTTGAAATGCATTTTTTACCAGATGTATATGTTCCATGTGAAGTTTGCAAGGGAATGAGGTATAATAGAGAAACCTTACAAGTTGAATATAAGGGGAAAAATATTTCCCAAGTTTTAGATATGACTGTTGAAGAAGCTTTGGAATTTTTTGAAAATCATCCCAGACTTGTAAAAAAATTAAAAACTTTAAAAGATGTAGGTCTTGGTTATATAAAATTAGGTCAACCTTCAACTCAACTTTCCGGAGGAGAGGCTCAAAGGGTAAAACTTGCTACGGAATTATCTAAACAAGCTACAGGAAAAACAATATATATTTTAGATGAACCTACAACAGGACTTCACACAGCAGATATTCATATGCTTATTAAAGTTTTAGAAAAGCTTGTAGAAAGAGGAAACACAGTTGTTGTTATTGAACACAATCTTGATGTTATAAAAACAGCAGACCACATTATAGATTTAGGTCCTGAAGGTGGAGATGGGGGAGGACAAATTGTCGCCCAAGGAAGACCGGAAGAAATCGCAAAAAATAAAAATTCATGGACAGGAAAGTTTTTAAAGAAAGTTTTAGGTGAAAGTAATGAAAAATAAATTTTTAATATTGGGACTTGTTGTTTCTCTTTTGCCAGGCACAATATTTGCTTATACAAGACCTAATAATTTTATGAATTTAAAAGGGGCAAGCCGAATTGCCGAAATAAAAAAATTTCAGGCAACTTTAAATGTTCCTGTAACAGGAAGAATAGATGATAATACAAAAAAAGTTCTATACAATGAAAATGTAAGAGTAAGAGATTATGTAAAAGCACCAACTGATGGGAACTGGATAGTTGTAAACAAATCAAAAAGAATTTTAACCATGTATACAGGAGATAAAGTTAAATATAAATTTCCGGTGGCAGTTGGAACAAGTAAAACTCCAACCCCTTCAGCGATTGGTAAAATTAAAAATAAGCACATGAATCCTGCATGGGGAGGAATGGGAGGAAAATATAAACCTACAAGTTCTGATGATCCTAAAAATCCCCTTGGAGAAAGATGGATGGGTTTAAATTTACAAAACTTTAGCGGATATGGCATACATGGAACTATAAAACCTCATGAAATAGGAAGATATGTTTCAAATGGTTGTGTAAGAATGTTTAATTATGACATAGAAAATTATATTTTTCCAAATTCAAAAGTAGGTATGCCGGTATATTTAGGAACCGATGAGGAACTTAACAGTTGGGGAATTGCCCAATATTTTGAATTTGTTGATAAAAATACAGAAGCTCAAGTTCAAAATAGCAACGACAAAAATTTAGGGACTGAAAAAGAAAAAGAATATATTTCTGGAGAACTTTTGGAATATTAAAATTTTGAACTTCATTTAATTGAAGTTCTTTTTTTGGGTATAATGTTAAATATACAGGAGGAATAAAAGGATGATTATAAATCTTGGACTTGATGTAGGTTCAACAACTGTTAAATTAGTGGCTTTAGATGAAAACCTAAACATTTTATACTCAACTTACAGGCGTCATTTTTCTGATGTAAAATTAACCGTAAGACAAGTAATTACTGATGCATATAAATTATTTTCAAAGGACTATGTAACTATAAATGTAACAGGTTCAGGAGGGCTTTGGGTCAATCAAATTTTCGATATTGAATTTATTCAGGAAGTTGTTGCGGGAACTCTAGCAATTTCAAAATTTATACCTAAAACAGATATTGCAATTGAATTAGGTGGAGAAGATTCAAAAATAACATATTTAAGAGGAAGCCTTGAGCAGAGAATGAATTCTATTTGCGCGGGAGGAACTGGTGCATTTATAGATCAAATGGCAACACTTCTAAGAACAGACAGCTCTGGACTTAATGAGCTTGCAAAAAATTATAAAAAAATTTATCCCATAGCCTCCAGGTGTGGTGTTTTTGCAAAAACAGATATTCAAGCTCTGATTAATCAAGGGGCAAGCAAAGAAGATATAGCAGTTTCAGTTTTTCAATCAGTTGTAAATCAAACAATTTCAAATCTTGCCTGTGGCAGGCCTATAAGAGGACATATCGCCTTTTTAGGAGGACCTCTTCATTTTCTGCCCATGCTTAGAGAAAGATTTATTGAAACTTTAAATTTAAAAGATGATGAAATAATTATTCCTGAAAATTCAGAAATTTTTGTTGCAATAGGGGCAGCTCTTTCAGGTATTGATTCTGAAATCATAACTTTCAAAGAACTTTATAAAAAAGTTAATGAAGAAAGAGAAAATATTGTCAGCAAGGAAAATAAATTAAAGCCTCTTTTTAAAGATGAAGAAGATTTAGAAAATTTCAGAAAAAGTCATAGCATAAAAAGGATAAAATCAAGAGATTTTAAAAGCTATGAGGGAAATATGTATCTTGGAATTGATTCAGGATCAACAACTTCAAAACTTGTGCTCATAAGCGAAGACAATGAGCTTTTATATTCATATTACAGTTCAAACAAGGGAGATCCACTAAAAATTATTTTAGATCAACTCCTTTATATCTATGAAAACAAAAACCCAAAATCCATAATTAAATCCAGTGGCTCCACAGGTTATGGAGAGGAATTTTTAAAAGCTGCTTTTAATTTGGACTTTGGAGAAGTTGAAACTATTGCTCATTTTAAGGCTGCAAAATTCTTTGAACCTGATGTTGATTTTGTAATTGATATTGGTGGACAAGATATGAAGAGCATGAAAATTGAAAATGGAATAATAGAATCAATTTTATTAAATGAAGCATGTTCTTCAGGTTGTGGATCTTTTCTTGAAACTTTTGCAAGAAGCGTAAATATGACTGCTGAAGAATTTTCTAAAGAAGCTTTAAAATCTAAAAATCCTGTAGACTTAGGAAGCCGCTGTACAGTATTTATGAATTCAAATGTAAAACAGGCACAAAAAGAAGGGGCAAGCCTTGAAGATATTTCCGCAGGTCTAGCATTTTCTGTAATAAGAAATGCAATTCAAAAAGTAATAAAAATCAGAGACCCTAAAGAACTTGGACAACATATTGTGGTTCAAGGAGGAACATTTTTAAGTGATGCAGTTTTAAGAGCTTTTGAAATAATAACGGGAAGAAATGCTACGAGACCATCTATTTCAGGGTTGATGGGTGCTTTTGGAATGGCCCTTATATCCAAGGAAAGAGCAAAAGAAAAATCGACAATTATATCTTTTGAAGATTTGAAAAAATTTACTTACAAAACTATGGATGCAAAATGCGGAAGATGTACAAATAATTGTGCATTAAGAGTTAACATATTTCCAAATAATAAGAGATATATTTCAGGTAACAGATGTGAAAGAGGCTCAGGTCTTTCTATAAAATCAGATGTAGAAATTCCAAACTTATATAAGTATAAATACGAAAGACTTTTTAATTTAAAAGAATTTAGTGACGGAAGAAGGGGAAAAGTAGGCATACCTCGAGTTTTAAACATGTATGAAAATTATCCTTTCTGGCATGATTTCTTTGAAACCTTGGGATTTAATGTTGTTTTATCCGATGAGTCTACAAGAAAAACTTATGAAGAAGGTATTGAATCAATAACATCAGAAACAGCTTGTTATCCTGCTAAAATAAGTCATGGTCACATTGAAAATTTAATAAAAAAAGGAATAAAATTTATTTTTTATCCTGGAGTTTTTTATGAAGAAAAGGAATTTCACAATCAAAACAACAATTTAAATTGTCCTGTCGTTGCAGGCTATAGTGAAGTAATAAAAAATAATGTTGAAAATATAAAAAATGAAAATGTAAAATTTTTAAATCCTTTTATATCCTTTGCAGACAGAAAAAAACTTGAAAAAAGAATGGCAGATGTTTTTACAAATATACCTGTAAATGAAATAAGAGAAGCTGTAAGAGCGGGATATAAGGCACAGGACTTATATAGATATGATGTTGAACTTCAAGGAATAAATGCCCTTAAATATCTTAAGAAAAACAAAAAAAGAGGAATAGTTCTTGCAGGAAGACCATATCACATCGATCCTGAAATAAATCACGGAATACCTGAACTTATAACATCTCTTGGACTTGCAGTTTTATCTGAGGACAGCATAGCAGGTCTTACGGATACTGACGGATCCTTAAGAGTCCTTGATCAATGGACCTACCATGCAAGATTATATAGGGCAGCAAAATTTGTAGGAAAAAGTGAAAACCTTGAAATGGTTCAACTTAATAGTTTCGGCTGCGGCATAGATGCCATAACAACAGATCAAGTTAATGAAATTTTAAAATCCTACAATAAAATTCATACTGTTTTAAAAATTGATGAAGTAAGTAATTTAGGGGCAATAAAAATAAGAATAAGATCTTTGCTTGAAACAGTTGAAAACAGAAAACTAGTAAAAGTAAACAAAAAATATAAATTTGAACCGGTCTTATTTACTCAAGAAAACAAAAAAAATCATACGATTTTAATGCCGCAAATGGCACCTATTCACTTTAAGTTATTTGCATCCATTCTCAAAGAAGAAGGTTTTAATTTAGAACTTCTTGAAAGAGTTGACAGCAAAGTTGTGAATGAAGGGCTTAAATATGTAAATAACGATGCTTGTTATCCCACAACATTTGTTGTAGGTCAATTTATGGATGCAGTAAAAAGTGGAAAATACGATACAGATAATTTAACTTTGTTAATATCTCAAACAGGAGGAGCTTGTAGAGCATCAAACTATGTAGGCTTAATAAGAAAAGCATTAAAAGATGCAGGTTATGGACATGTTCCGGTTTTAGCCCTATCCTTCCAAGGAATAGAAAATCATCCGGGAATAAAACTTCCTAAAAGCCATATAATAAAACTTTTTAGAAAATTAATAATTACAATGCAGTACGGAGACCTTTTAAGCAGACTTCTTCACGCAACAAGACCTTATGAAATGATAAAAGGCTCATCAAATATCTTACTGGAAAATTGGATTGAAAAAATTCAAAAGGAAAAATCCTTTGACATAAACAGATTTAGAGCCAATGTAAGTTCAATGATAAGAGATTTTTCAAGACTTGAAATTAATGATGAAGTTAAACCAAAAGTTGGCATTGTGGGAGAGATACTTGTAAAATATTTACCAGCTGCAAATAATCATCTAATAGATAAACTTGAAGAAGAAGGAGCAGAAGCGGTAATATCAGACTTAACGGATTTTATTTTATATGGATTTAAAAACTCTCAAATAAAAGCGAAAGAGCTTTCGAAATCAAGATTTGCGGGATTTTTAGGAAACCTGGGAGTAAAATATATAGACATTTACAGAAATATAGTAAGAGAATTTTTAAAAGATTCCCGTTACCCAGTTCCTGAAAAAATTAAAACAATAATGTCCTATGCAAATGAATATGTAAGTCTTTCAAATCAATATGGAGAAGGATGGCTTCTAACGGGAGAAATGGTTGATTTAATTGAACATGGAGTAAAAAATATTGTTTGTGTTCAACCCTTTGGATGTCTTCCAAACCATATAACAGGAAAAGGCGTAATAAAGGCAATAAGAAATAACTACAGTGATGTAAATATAGTTCCCATAGACTTTGATGCATCAGCAAGCGAAGTAAATCAATTTAACAGAATCAAACTTATGCTTTCCATGGCAAATAAAAATTTGGAAAAAATAGAAGGCAAAGTGATAAAACAAGAAAAGAAAAAAAGAAAAATTAAATTTAAGTAAAAAAAGGAAGTTTTTAAACTTCCTCTTTTTTTATTTTTTTAGTTTTCAAATTCAGAACTTATTTTTTCAAGGACCTGAGTTATATAAATTTGTTGAGGACAAATTTTTTCGCATTTTTTACACTTAATGCAATCTCCAGCCTTTCCAGAACTTCTTGTTGCAAGTTCATAATCGTGAGAATAGTCTGCTTCAGGATAAATTAAGTGAGAATTATAAAGCTCAATTAATTTAGGAATAAAAATATTTTTTGGGCATCCTTCAAGACAATATTCACAAAATGTACAGGGAACTTGATCAATATTTTTTAAGATTTTTACAACTTTTTCAATTACTTTATAATCTTTTTCTTCAAGCTTTTCAAAGTTTGTCATAAAAGTCATATTGTCTTTCATTTGTTCAAAGCTGCTCATGCCTGAAAGAACCATTTTAACCCCATCAAAGCTTGCTGCATATCTTATAGCATAACTTGCCGGTGAAAAATTGGAAAGTTCAGAAAAAATATTTTCAGCTTCCTTAGGTAGATTTGTAAGTTTTCCACCTTTAACAGGTTCCATAACGATAATATCTTTATTATATTTTCTTATAACTTCGTAATTTTCTTTTGCTTTAATTTTTTCGTCTTCAAAATCAATATAATTAAATTGAATTTGTACCATTTCCAGCTCTGGATGAGCTTTTAAAATTTCATCTAAAAGTTCAGGGGAGTCGTGAAAAGACATACCTATATGTTTTATAAGACCTTTATTTTTTAAATCTACAAGACTTTCAAAGGCCTTGCAGTCTAAAAATTTTTTGTAATTATTTTTAGAAACAGAATGTATTAAATAATTGTCAAAATATTCTACACCACAAATTTTAAGTTGTTCATTAAAAAATTTATAAATTTCTTCCTGATTATTAAAATAAGGGGCTGTAAGTTTATTTGTAAGAATATACTCTTCACGTTTATGACGAGAAGTTAAGCAATTTTTAACTGCAATTTCACTTAGTCCGCAGTGATATCCATGGGCAGTGTCGAAATAATTAAAACCATTTTCTAAAAAATAATCCACCATTTTTGAAACTTCTTCAAAATTTACCTTGTCTTCCGATAAATCTTTTTTATCAGTTTTATTTTGAGGAAGCCTCATAAGTCCAAATCCTAATTTTTTATTACCAAATTTTTTGCACAAATATATCACCTCTATAAAGATTCTAACCCAAAATAAAAAACTTTTCAGGAAAAGCATTGACAAATAAAAAACTAGGACTTAATATGAATGTATGAATAATCGTTCATATTGAAAAAGGAGGAAAGTCTTAAAATGATTAAAACAATTAATAATAAAAATATAAAAAAGCTGAGTAAAAGAAGCTCGAATATTAGTGAAAAAAATTTAGAAAACTTAAAAACTCAAAACAATGAAGAAATTTTTAAATCCTCTTTCATTTTAAAGGGCTTAAATTGCCCTAACTGCACTGCAAAAATCATAGATGATATAAAAAAGAATCAAAGAGTTGTGGATTTAGACTATAATTTTTCAAATCAGAAATTATCTCTTTTACATAGGGGACAAGAAAGTTTAAAAAATGCCGTTGAAGCCTCTGTAAAAAAATTTGAAAGAGATGTTGAAGTAATCGAAGATATAGAAAAAATAGATAAAGACCAAATAGAAGAAGACGAGGAAGAAAAAATAAGCCCCTATAAAATTGGAATCTATATAGTTTCTTTTTTATTTTTATTAAAGGGATTTTTTATGGAGCCTCTTTCTTATGAAAATTATATAATTATAGGCCTTTATTTTGCCTTAGGATATCATGTTCTTTTAAAAGCAATAAAGAATATAGGACGTGGAGAAATCTTTGATGAAAATTTTCTAATGAGTCTTGCAACAATTGCTGCAATTTTAATCGGAGAATATCCTGAAGCTTTAGCAGTTATGTTATTTTACAACATAGGTGAACTTTTTGAAGATATGGCTCTTGAAAAAAGCAGAAAAAATATTAAGGCAATGCTTGAACTAAAACCTGATTTTGCCAATGTGTTAAGAGGAGAGAACTTTATAAAAGTTGCACCTGAAGAAGTAAAGCCTGGAGAAATAATTATTGTAAAGCCTGGTGAAAAAGTTGCCCTTGAAGGGATAGTAAGAGAAGGACAATCTTTTATAGACACTTCAAACTTAACAGGAGAATCCCTTCCTGTAAAAGTTAATGTTGGAGATGAAATCCATTCCGGTTCAATAAATACAGGAAGCATTTTGCAAATAGAAGTTACAAAAGCTTATGCAGAAGGAAGTATAGCAAAAATAATTGATTTAGTAGAGAATGCAGGCTCAAAAAAAGCTTCCGTTGAAAAAACAATTACAAAATTTTCAAGGGTTTATACTCCAATTGTATGTTTAATATCTTTACTAATGCTTTTGTTAGGACCGAAAATTTTTAACATTGAATTTAAGGAAGCAGTTTATCGTGGAGCTTTGTTTTTAGTTTTATCGTGCCCTTGTGCCTTTATTATTTCAGTTCCTCTTGGAATTTTTGGAGGAATAGGAGCAGCATCAAGATCAGGAATATTTGTTAAAGGTGGAAATTATCTTGAAGCTTTAAAAAATATTGAAGTAATGGTTTTTGATAAAACAGGAACAATTACAAAGGGAGTTTTTGAAGTTTCACAAATAAAAACTTTTGAAAATTATTCTGAAGAAGAAGTTTTGGAACTTGCAGCCCTTGGGGAACAAGGTTCAAACCACCCTATAGCAAAGGCTATTAAAAATAAATATGGAGAAATAAATGAAGTGCCTGAAAATTTTAAAGAAATTTCAGGCAAGGGAATAAGTTACACCTACAAAGGTAAAAAAGTTTTAGTTGGAAATGCCTCTTTAGTTAATAAAAAAGCTGAGGGAAGTGGAACTCAGGTTTATATTTCCGTTGATGGTAATGTGATAGGTATGATTCTCGTATCTGACATAGTAAAACCTGAAGCAAAAAGTTTTATTGAAAAATTGAAAAAATTAAAAATAAAAACTTATATGCTTTCAGGAGACACGGAAGAAAGCGCACAAGAATTCGGAAAACTTGTAGGAATAGATTTTGTAAAAGGGGGACTCCTTCCCTTAGACAAGGTTAAGGAGTTTGAAAAAATTAAAAAATCTAATAATGGAAATGTTTCCTTTGTAGGAGATGGAGTTAACGATAGTCCTGTTCTTGCTTTAAGTGATGTGGGAATTTCCATGGGTAAGATAGGAAGTGACATTGCTATTGAAGCATCAGACGTTGTAATAATGACTGATGAATTAAATAAAATAACAAAGGGAATTAAAATTTCTAAAGGAACTTCAAAAATAGTAAATCAAAATATAATTTTTGCTATTGTAGTAAAATTAATAGTTTTGATTCTTGGAGCTTTAGGTTTTGCTACAATGTGGGCAGGCGTTTTTGCAGATACGGGAGTTACTTTAATAGCCATTTTAAATTCTCTCAGAGCTTTAAAAATAAAATAAATTTTATAAACTGACAAGAATATTTCTTGTCAGTTTTTTTAAATTTTACTTTTTTATTTTTAAGTTTATAATGATATTCATTGAACCCTTATAAAGTTTTATAAAAATTGGGTAAAATAAAACTGTAATCTAATTTTTAAATACTTAGGGGAAAGAAGGGATTAGATGAAAGAAACAATTGAAAGCATTATAAGTATAGACAAGAAAACTTCTCAGTTAATTAAAGAAACCGAAGAAAAAATTAAAAGCATAAGGGAAGAAAGCAAAAAAAATTTAATTGAAATGGAATCTAAAATTAATGAAGAAGCAACAAAAGAGGCCAATGAAAAGTACGATGAAATAATTAAAAATGGACAGGAAGAGGCGAATAAAAGACTTAGTGAAAATAAAAAGAAAATAGATGAAATAGACACTATTTATGAAGAAAAAAAAGAAAAGCTTTTAAAAGAGGCCTTTAATAAATTTATCTTATCGGTGGAAAAATGATTATAGGTGAATTTAATGCAGTTAATGCAAAAATGAGCGCCATGGCATCAAAATTTTTAAAGGATGAAGATTATATAAATATGGCAAGGCTTAACAGTGTAAGTCAAATCATTGAATATTTAAAAAATACAAGTTTATCTTTTATTTTTGATGGAGACGAAGACTCTTTTGAAGCCGAAAAAAAACTTCAGGTCTATAGAATAAATACAATAAAAAAATTAAGCAAATATTTTAAAGGAGTCTATAGGGAATTTGCTCTGGAACTTTTAAATGAGTTTACCATTATGGATATAAAGAAAATTCTCAGAACTTTAAAAATAGGCGATGGAGCAAGAACACTGGAATCAAGGCTAATTACTCTTAATTATAGGGATTATGATATAAAAAATAATTCTTCAATTGCAGATTTTATAGGAAAAATAAAAAATAAAGAATTTGTAAAGATTTTAAAACCCTATGCCGATGAAAAAGATGACATTGTTCTTTTTTATATGGAAATGAATTTGGACAAGTTTTTTTATACAAAATTATTCAATTTGGTAAAAAATTTTGACAGGCAAAATAAAAAACCAGCCTTGGAGCTTCTTGGAATCAGGATAGATCTTTTAAACATTATTTGGATTTACAGAGGTCTTAAATATTATGATCTTTCTCCAGAAGAACTTATTAACTTTACAGTTTTGGGAGGTCATTATTTAAGCTTTGACGATTTAAAAGATCTTTCATACTCAAGTCTTGATAAATTTGTAGAAAAAATAAAATCAGGACCCTATAAATTTTTGTTTGATGGAACTTATACCGACATATATATGGACAGAAGAAATAACAGGTATATTTATTATTTAGCTAAGAGTGATTTTTTGAAGAATAGTGATTTTTCAAAATTTATGGCTTTTATTTTGCTTTTAAATTATGAAATTAAAGATTTAACTTCAGTTATGGAAAGTAGAAGATTTAATATGAGTCTGGATAGATCTCTTAACTATCTTGTTAGAAGTTACAAAGGAAGTGAACAAATTTGGCTGTAGAAAAAATGAAAATTATAAATCTGGCGGGAGACTTATCCGAAATGGATCAGGTTATCGCTCAGATTTTAAAGTCTAAAATGGTTAATATAATAAATGCGCAATTGGAAATAGAAAATAACGCTTTTAATTACAGCTTGGAAAATGAACAAAACCTGGAAAGGACTATAGAACTTAGTCATATAAGTTCTTTTGAAAGAGATGAAAATTCTGAAATTCGTTCAAAACAAGCTGAAAAGCTTATGGATTTTTTCAAAATAAAAGATTTAAGTGATTATTATGATAAGGGAGAACTTTTAGAAGATACCGACAGTTTTTTTGAAGATATAAATAGAGATATTGATGAAATTCAAAAAATTGATGGAGATTTAAAAAGAGTGAGAGGAATAAAAAATAATTACGATTTGTTTAAGAATGTTCAAATTGACCTCTCGGATTTATCAAATTTAGATTTTTTCAATGTAAGGTTTGGAATTTTAGATAAGGAAGCAAGGTTTCGTTTAAAGAAAAATTATGGAAATATTCTTGCTGTAATTTTTCATACTGCAACAAGCGATGACGGTGAAGTTTATCTTGCGATTTATCCAAAAGAAGTTACAAATGAAATTGACAGAATTTTAAAAAGCTTAAATTGGCAAGATGTTGAAATTCTTGGAAAGAGCAAGGGTACTGCCAAAGAGATTTTAGGAGAACTTGACAAACAGGAAGAAGATTTAACCAAAAGAAAAAAAGAAATTTTAGAAAAAAGAGATAATTTTTTAAGAGAAAACAAAGTTAAAATTGAAAGCCATATTGTTTCAATGTTTTTAAAGGACAGAATTGAAGAAGTGAAACATTTTATGGCAAGGAGTAACAAATATTTTTATATGTCCGGGTGGATAGCAGAAAGAGATATTCCAAAGCTAAAAGAAATTTTAACTTCTTATAAAGATATTGTCATAAAAGAGAGATCGCCTGAAGAAGATAATGTTACACCACCTACAAAGCTTAAAAATTCTTTTTTCGCAAGGCCCTTTGAGCTACTGATTAAAATGTACGGAGTACCAAATTATAAAGAAAAAGATCCAACTTTTTTATTTGCGGTAACATATATGTTTTTATTCGGAGCCATGTTCGGAGATGTAGGTCAGGGGCTTGTATTTTTCATGGCGGGATTTTTAATAAAAAATAAAGACTTTGGCGGACTTTTAAAAAGACTTGGAATTGCATCTACAATTTTCGGATTTTTATACGGATCCGTTTTCGGAATGGAAAGTATTATACCAGCAATATTTATGAGACCTTTCAGTAATATAAATACAAGTCTTATGAGTGCCATACTTGTAGGCCTTATATTTCTTTTAATCTCATATTTTGTAGGCTTTATAAACAAGTTTAATTTTAATGATTTGGAAGAAGCTATTTTTGGAAAAGAAGGCCTAGCAGGTTTTATAGTTTTTTTAATGGTAATTAATTTGGCCTGTGGTCCCCTATTGAAAAAAACTTTAATACCAACAAAAATAGCGGTGATAATAATTGTTTTATCACTTTTATCAATGGTATTTAAAAAGCAAATCCTATCTCTTATAACGAAAAAGCCTCATAAAATTGAAGAAGGCTACTATATTGAAGCGGTTTTCTCTCTCCTTGAAGGAGTTTTGAGTATTGTTTCAAATATTATTTCTTTTATAAGAGTTGGAGCTTTTGCCATAAACCACGTAGGTTTGTTTTTAGCTTTTGAAACAATAGGAAAGATGTTAAACAATGAAGGTTTAAATATACTTTCTCTTGTTATAGGAAATATAGTAATCATAGGTCTTGAAGGCCTAATTGTATTTATACAAAGTTTAAGACTTGAATATTATGAAATGTTCAGTAAATTTTATTACGGTGATGGTTATGAATTTATACCAACCACTATTGAATTGGAGGAAAAATAAATGGAATTAGTTTTAGTTGTTTCTACACTTTTTGTTCTTTCTATAATCACAACAGGTATTTATTACATTTATAAGGGAACAAGTGCTGATGAAGTTAGGATGAGAAAAATTTTAAGATTTAATCTTTTGGGATTTTTACCGATTTTATTTTTTGTTGCAGTGACAATCGTTCCTGGTTTTGTCCAAGCTCAAGCTGAAGGAAATGGAGGAACAGGCTTAGGCTATATTGCAGCAGGACTTTCAACAGGTCTTGCAGCTTTAGGAGCTGGAGTTGCCGTTGCCAATGTAGGTTCATCAGCAATAGGTGCTGTAAGTGAAGATCCTAAGATTTTAGGAAAGTCTATGCTTTTCTTAGGCTTGGCTGAAGGAATTGCAATCTACGGACTTATTATTTCTATTATGATTTTAGGTAGATTATAATGATTTCCTTTGCGATTTCAAGAAATAGAGATGTTTTAAGAGGACTTAGATTAAGTGGGATTGACGGTGTTTTTTGTAAGGATAAAAACGATCTTAAAACAAATTTTTTAGAGACAAAAGAAAAGAAAAATATAGGCCTAATTATATTGACTGAATCTGATTTTAATGAAATTGAAGAAGAAGTTACTAAGGTTAAAATAAAAAACACTTTGCCTCTAATAGTTACAATTCCTGGAATAAACGGCTTGGAAGACAAGAATTTTATTCTTAAATATATTAAGGACTCTATCGGACTTAAAATTTAATTTTGGAGGGCATATGATATTACTTGAAAACAAAATGGTGCTTTTTAATAAACTCGTCTTTAAAGAAAGAGAAAAGGAGTGCCAAGAAAAAATTCAAAATGAAATTTTAAAAAGCCAAGAGCTTTTAAAAGAAAAAGAAATTGAATTTCAAAAAAAATCTCAAGATTTAATTGACAGAAGAGTATCCCTTGCAAAAGAAAAAAAATATGAAATGATTGCTCAAGCAAATGAAAGTCAAAGAATTTTAAGACTTGAAAAAAATGAAAATTTACTGGCAAGATTTATTGAAGATTTGTTTAAAGCAGGGGAAGAATTTACAAAAACCGACTCTTATTTTGATTTACAAAAAAATTTATTTGAAAAAGCTATAGCAGGATTGGAAAAAGGCACATATTATTTGGAAATTATGGCATATGATTCGGCAAAAGACCAATTAATGGCAATTGCCAAAAAAAATAATATGCAAATAATTTTAATAGATATGGATAAAAGCCAAATAGGAGGCTTTAAAATTTCAGATATTGAAAAAACTTATAAAATTGATTGTTCTCTTAAAACTAAAATAGAAGATTCAAAATATGAAATAGGAAAAATGTTCTACTTTGAACTTGAAGAGGTGGGAAATTGAATATAGGTCATATTAAATCAATAAACGGCCCTGTAATAGTTGGAAGAGACATGTCAAAATTTAAAATGCGTGAAATGGTCGTTGTTGGAGAAAAAAAATTAATTGGAGAAGTAATTTCAATTGAAGGGGATTTGGGAACCGTTCAAGTTTATGAAGATACTACAGGCTTAAAAAGAAATGAGGAGATTACTTCTACAGGAGCACCCTTAAGTCTTAAACTTGGTCCAGGACTTTTATCAAATATGTTTGACGGAATTGAACGTCCCTTAAATAAAATAAAAGATGAATATGGAAACTTTATGCCTGAAGGAATAGGCCTTATATCTCTTGATGAAGAAAAACTTTGGGATGTTAAATTTCTTGTAAAAAAAGGAGAAAAAGTCAAGGGCGGACAAATTTTTGGGGAAGTAGAAGAAACTGAAATCATAACCCACAGACTTTTAATTCCTGTAGATGTAAATGGAGAGATAGTTGATATAGTTCAGGATGGGTCCTACAACATCGAGAAGGTACTTATAAGGGTCAAAAATGAAGAAGGCATAGTAATAGATGTTAAGATGTATCAAAACTGGCCTGTAAGGATTCCAAGACCTGTTAAAGAAAGATTAAAAATTGATAAACTTCTTGTAACTGGTCAAAGAATTTTTGATGTTTTCTTTCCCATAGCAAAAGGTGGAACTGCAGCTCTTCCAGGAGGATTCGGAACTGGAAAAACAATGACTCAACACCAAATTGCCAAGTATTGTGATGCAGACATAATTGTCTATATAGGTTGTGGCGAAAGAGGAAATGAAATGACAGAAGTTCTTGAAGATTTTCCTAAGCTAATAGACCCTCACACTCAAAAACCTTTAATGGATAGAACAATTTTAATTGCAAATACTTCAAACATGCCAGTAGCAGCTCGTGAAGCATCAATTTATACAGGTATAACTATTGCCGAGTACTTTAGAGATCAAGGCTATCATGTGGCATTAATGGGGGACTCAACATCTCGTTGGGCAGAAGCTCTTCGTGAAATATCAGGACGTCTTGAAGAAATGCCAGCAGAAGAAGGATATCCAGCATATCTTCCTTCGAGAATAGCAGGTTTTTATGAAAGAGGAGGTTATGTAAACAGTCTATGCGGTCAGGAAGGATCTGTAACTTTAATAGGAGCAGTTTCTCCTGCAGGAGGAGATTTTTCAGAACCTGTAACCGAAAACACAAAAAGATTTGTAAATGTGTTTTTAGCTTTGGATAAAAATCTTGCAT
Organism: Peptoniphilus koenoeneniae; assembly: GCF_030812875.1. Classification (NCBI taxonomy): domain Bacteria; kingdom Bacillati; phylum Bacillota; class Tissierellia; order Tissierellales; family Peptoniphilaceae; genus Peptoniphilus; species Peptoniphilus koenoeneniae. Next base: position 157,095 of record NZ_JAUSTN010000002.1, on the reverse strand, counting down.
ACGCAAGGCACTATCCAGCCATAAATTGGATGAATTCTTATTCAGGCTATACTGAAATGCTTAAAAATTATTATGATATAAATTTAGACGGAGATTTGCCGGGACTTAGGACTAAGTTTTTGTATTTACTTCATCAAGAAGCAAAGCTTAATGAAATAGTAATGCTTGTAGGAGAAGATGTACTTCCTGACGATCAAAGACTTATACTGGCAATTTGCAAAGTTATAAAAGTTGCCTTTTTACAACAAAATGCCTTTAATGCTACGGACACTTATGTGCCTTTAAAGAAACAATTTGAAATGTTAAGGACCATAGATCTTCTTTACACTGAAGGAATGGAAGCTGTAAAAAGAGGAATCCCAATTTCAAAAGTAAAAAATGATGAGCTATATGAAAGTGTAATAAATATGAAATACACTGTAGAAAACGACAATTTGGAAAATATAGTGAAGATTAACAATGAGATAAGAGACTATTATTCAAATCTTATTTCAACTTATGTAGGTGATTAGATGAAAAAAGAATATTTACTATTAGATAAAGTTGAAGGTTCAATTATTGAGCTTTCAAATCTTCATGATGTTTCCTTTGATGAAGTTGTAAAAATTTCCTCAGCGGATAATTCCCGTCAAATGATAGGTCAAGTTATAAAAATTGATGATGACAAGGCCACAGTACAAGTTTTCGGAGAAAGCCTGGGTATTTCCACAAAAAACATGAAAGTTGAATTTGAAGCAAAACCCTTTACCCTACCTATGTCAAAAGAAATATTAGGAAGGGTTTTTGATGGATTGGGAAGACCTATAGATAAGGGAACGGATATTTATTCAGAAACCTTTTTAAATGTAAATGGAAGACCTATAAATCCTGTTGCAAGACTTTATCCAAGGAATTTTATACAAACGGGAATATCTTCAATAGATGGTCTTATGACTTTAATAAGAGGACAAAAACTTCCAATTTTTTCTGGCTCAGGACTTCCTCACAATAAACTTGCAGCTCAAATAGTAAGACAGGCAAAAATAAGTTCTAAAGGTCAAGATAACTTTGCCATTGTTTTTGCTGCCATTGGTGTAAAACATGATGAAGCAAATTATTTTATAGAACAATTTAAAAGTGCAGGAGTTTCCGAAAAAGTAGTAATGTATATTAACTATGCAGACGATCCCATTATGGAAAGACTTATAGTACCGAAATGTGCCTTAACGGCAGCAGAATATTTGGCTTTTGAAAAAAATATGCATGTCCTTGTAATAATGAGTGATTTAACAAGTTATGGAGAAGCCCTTCGTGAAGTTTCATCATCAAGAGAAGAAGTGCCTTCCCGTAAAGGATATCCTGGTCATCTTTATTCAGACCTTGCCATGCTTTACGAAAGAGCTGGAATGATTAGAGGTTTAGAAGGATCTGTAACTTTAATACCAATCTTAACAATGCCTAATGATGATATTACTCATCCTATTCCTGACCTTACAGGTTATATTACTGAAGGACAGATAGTTCTTTCAAGGGAATTAAATGCAAGCGGAGTTTATCCTCCTGTGAATATATTACCATCTCTATCGAGACTTATGAAAGACGGTATAGGAGATGGATATACAAGAGAAGACCACGCAGATGTTTCGTCACAACTTTTTGCATCTTATTCAAACGCAGTGGAAGTAAGAGCCCTTTCACAAATAATAGGAAGCGAAGAACTTTCAGAATCAGATAAAAAATTTCTGGAATTTCAAGAAGCTTTTGAAAAAAGATTTTTAACCCAGGGATTCAATGAAAACAGATCCATTGAACAAACTCTGGACCTTGGTTGGGACTTATTAAAAATTTTACCAAAAGAATCTTTAGACAGAATAAGCCCGGAATTAAAAGAAAAATATTTAGGTGATTAGATGAATAAAAATATAGTCCCTACAAAGGCAAACTTGATGGAAATCAAGGGTCAACTTACCTTCGCAAAAAAAGGTTATGAGCTTTTAGATAAAAAGAGAACCGTTTTAATAAAAGAAATGATGGATTTAAATAAACAAGCGGCAAAACTTCAAGAAACAATTGTGACAGCTTTTAAAGAATCTTATGACGCCCTTGAAGATGCAACAATAACAATGGGCACCCAACAAGTTTATGAAATATCAAAATCAGTTCCCCTTGAAGAAAACTATGAAATTTTGTCAAGGTCTGTAATGGGAGTTGAAATCCCCCTTATAAAATACGAGAAGAAAAAAAACAAGGGAGGCTACTCAATTCACAAAACTACGACGGCTTTTGATATGGCATCCTTTGATTTAAATAATGTAAAATATTTGATTTACCAATTGGCGGAAGTTGAAAATGCAGTTTTTAGGCTTGCTACGGAAATAAAAAAAACAGGTCGAAGAGCAAATGCTCTTGATAAAAAATTAATTCCCGAATATACGCAAATAGTAAAAAACATTGAAAATATTTTAGGCGAAAAGGAAAGAGAAGACTTTTTCAGATTGAAAAAAGTTAAAGACAAAAAGACAAGAAAAAAGGCCAAAATAAAAAATATACAAACAGCATAAAATAAAATTAAAAGAACTGTTGAAATCATTATTTCAGCAGTTTTTTTATGGAATATCTAAATAAAAAATTAAGATTTAACAAATATTTTATTAAACAAGATTTATATTTTTATTTTTGTGATAAAATTTTATTAGAAATATAAATTTAAGAAAGGCAGTTTTATGGAAGAATATATTAAATTGGTTGAATTTTTAGGAGTCACCTTGGGACCTGATTATGAAGTGGTTTTATATGAAATAAACGAGGATCAGGGTAAAATAATAGCTATATACAATGGAGTTATATCAGGGCGAAATATAGGAGATCCTCTAACTGAATTTACAAAAAAGAGTTTGGAAGAAAAAATTTATAAAAATATGGATTTCAGGCCAAATTATAGAGGCATTGCAAAGGGAAATAAATTTTTACGTTGCTCCACTTTTTTTATAAAAGATGACGAAGAAAATTTAAAGGGTATAATGTGTATAAATTTTGATGGAAAAAGGTTTGAAAAAGTTGCTGAAACAATTCTCGGACTTTGTCATCCTGATGAGCTTGTAAATCAAAATTATTTTCAAAGAATAGATAAAGATCATCTTGCAAAACAGTCGGAGAATGTAACAATTTCAATTATAGATTATGCAAAACATATAATTGATGATGTTGTTGATAAATATCCCAGTCCTGAAAATCTATCGAAAAAAGAAAAAATACAAATTGTAAAAGAACTTAATGATAAAAAAATTTTTGCCATAAGGCAATCTCTTCAATTTGTTGCAGAAAGACTTAAAATATCAGAACCAACCATATACAGATACTTGTCAAATCTTAATGAAGAAGAGTGAGTTTTTAGTCTATAATGGGTATAATTTTATTTAGAGGTGATTGAAATAAATAAGGACAATAAAAATAAAAATAAGATTAAAAATATAAAGATTGCTTATTATATAATAGGAATTCTTGTTATAATAGCAATCCCTTTAATTTTTAAGCCATATTTTCTCTCAAAACCTGAGTCGAATATAAAAGATGTGGACTATGTAACTTTTATTAAGCATCTTAATAAAAAAGAAGCTGAGGAAGTTCAAGTAAAAGATAGGGAAATTAACTTTACTTTAAAGGGAGAAAAAAATGTAGTTTATAAGACCTACAGGATGGAAGACGGTTTTTTAGCTCAAAGGCTAATTGATTCAGGAGTAAAAACCGATAGAATTTTTCCAAGTCAGCTAAACCCCATAGCAAGTAATATTATTTACATGATTTCTATGATACTCATGTTTATAATTATAGGCCAGATTTTATCAAGAACTGTATTTAAAAAATTTGGCGAAGGCGGAGTAGGTCCCATGAGTTTTGGCAAAAGTAATGCCAAAATTTATGTAAAAAGCACTGATGGAATAACATTTAAAAATGTAGCTGGACAAGATGAAGCTAAGGACCAATTAACAGAAATAGTAAATTTTTTACACTCTCCGGAAAAATATACGGATATAGGTGCAAAACTTCCCAAGGGAGCACTTTTAGTAGGACCTCCTGGAACAGGAAAAACTCTTCTTGCCCAAGCAGTTGCAGGAGAAGCAAATGTGCCTTTCTTTTCAATTTCAGGTTCAGAATTTGTTGAAATGTTTGTAGGACTTGGAGCTGCAAAAGTGAGAGATTTATTTAAACAAGCTCAAGAAAAAGCGCCCTGTATAGTTTTTATAGATGAAATTGATACAATAGGTAAAAAAAGAGATGGTTCAGGCTTTAGTGGAAACGATGAAAGAGAGCAAACTCTTAACCAACTTTTAAGTGAAATGGACGGTTTTGATTCAAAATTAGGGGTTGTTATTTTAGCAGCAACAAATAGACCCGATTCTCTTGATCCTGCTCTTTTAAGGCCAGGAAGATTTGATAGAAGAATTCCAGTAGAACTTCCTGATTTAGCAGGACGTGAAGCAATTTTAAAAGTCCATGCAAAAAAGATAAGACGTGAAGCTACTATAGATTATAAGGCAATAGCCCTTGCCACAGCAGGAGCCAGTGGAGCAGATCTTGCAAACATGATAAATGAAGCTGCTCTTCGTGCAGTAAGAGAAGGCAGAAATGCCATGAATCAAAGGGATATTGAAGAATCAGTTGAAGTTGTTCTTGCAGGATATGAGAGAAAAAATGCAGTTATTTCTCCAATAGAAAAAGAAATTATTGCATATCATGAAGTTGGTCACGCCCTTGTTGCTGCGAGACAAACAAACTCAGCGCCAGTTCATAAGATAACTATAGTTCCAAGAACTTCAGGTGCCCTTGGCTATACAATGCAAGTTGACGAAGAAGAAAAATTCTTAATGTCAAAAGATGAAGCCTTTAATAAAATAGTTACCTTAACAGGTGGAAGGAGTGCTGAAGAATTAATTTTCGGAACAAAAACATCTGGTGCAAGTAACGATATTGAACAGGCGACAAAAATTGCAAAGGCAATGATTACAAGATATGGAATGAGCGACGATTTTGGTTTTGTAGCAATGGCTGAAGTTAATAATCGTTATTTAGGCTCAGATGCAAATCTTACAGTTTCAGATAAAACTGCCCATGAAATAGACATTGCTGTAAGAAACTTAATTGAAAAAGCTCATGAAAAAGCTATAAATATTTTAAAAGAAAACAATGAAGCTCTTCATGAAATTGCCAACTATCTTCTTACAAGAGAAACTATAACAGGGGAAGAATTTATGGAGATTTTAAGAAAATATGATTAAATATATCAGCTTTGAAAGAAAAGGCATAAAGTCTTATGGCATTTTAAATGAAGAATATGTTTTTGATATTAGAGAAAATTTTAATGATATGCCTGGGACCCTAATAGAATATATTAAGGGTCCTAGGCTTTCTAATAATGTTATCTTAAATTCAAAGGCAAGATTAAAAAACGATGTTAGAATAATAAGCCCTATAGAAGTTCCTCAAAGAGGAATTTTTTGTGTAGGTATGAATTATAGAGAGCATCTTAGTGAAATAAAAGATTTACAGATGGAAAAAGAGCCTGAATATCCTGTGTTTTTTACAAAAAACATGAACAGAATTTTAGGGGACGGAGATTACATAAATGTAAGTGATTCTCCCAGCACTTGCCCAGACTATGAAGCGGAACTTGCCTTAATAATTGGACGTGATTGTAAAAATTTAACTGAAGAAAATGCTGAGAGTGTAATTTTCGGGTATTCCATAGCAAATGATTTTTCAGCAAGAGATTTACAAAAAGATTATTCCCAATGGATGAAGGGAAAGAGCTTAGATGATTTTTGTGCAATTGGGCCCTACATTGTAGACGCAAAAGATTTGCAAGTTGAAAATTTAGAAATAAAAAGTTTTGTAAATGGAGAGCTTAGGCAAAATTCAAACACAAAAAATTTAATTTTTAATATAAAAAGAATATTAATAGATTTATCAAAGGGCATGACCATAAAAGCCGGAGACATAATTTTTACAGGAACCCCTAAGGGTGTTGGAGGAGGCTTTAATCCGCCTAAATATTTAAAGAAAAACGATAAGGTAACTTGTTTTATAGAAAATATAGGTGAGCTTACAAATTTTGTTAAATAAATTTAATTTAAAAAGATGAAAAACTTTCATCTTTTTTTTATTTGCAAAATTTTCCTTATTAACAAATTAAATCATTAGTGCTATAATATTTTTTAAATTTTTATTTAGGAGAGAAAAATGTTTGAAAAAGTTATAAAAATTAATATGATGAGCACTGTTGCAATAGGACTTGTAATGTTATACCTGGGGAAATTTTTAAGAACAAAAGTGAAATTTTTCCAAAGATTTTGTATACCAGCACCGGTAATAGGAGGATTTTTATTTTCGTTAATACATTTAATTTTAAAGACTCAAAACCTAGCAAGTTTTGAGATGGACACAACTTTAAAAGATCCTTTTATGATGGTATTTTTTACGAGTATAGGTCTTGGAGCAGATATTGAAACATTAAAAAAAGGCGGCAAAGGATTTTTTGTCTTTACTGCAGTAACAGGACTTTTGATAATTTTACAAAATTTTCTTGGAATGTTTTTAGCAAAAATTTTAAAACAAAATGTACTCTTTGGTCTTGCCTGTGGATCAATAACAATGGCAGGAGGACATGGAACAGCAGGAGCATGGGGTCCAACTCTTGAAAGCTTAGGTTTAGTATCAGGTCAAGTTATCTCTATGGCGGCTGCAACTTTCGGAGTAATAATGGGCTCTTTAATAGGAGGACCTTTAGGTTCAAGTCTTATAAGACGATATAATTTAAAAAGCAATGATTTGAAAAAAGATCAAATTGATTTGGAAGAAAATGGTGTTTTAAGAATCCCCTTAGGAGAAAAAAGAGGTCAAATTCCATCAGAATTAAAGGGAGAAGATTTTCTAAAAACTTTACTTATAATGTTTATAGCAATTTCCATAGGTGTGATAGTAAATAAAATTATTGCAAAAAATATATTTATTGAAGGCACACCATTAAATTTACCGGAATACGTAGTTTCAATGATAATAGCGGGACTTTATGTAAATACCTTAGGTAAAAATAAAATCTATAAAATCGACAAGAGAGCAAATGATATTTGCGGAGATATAGGACTTAATATATTTTTGGTAGTTGCTCTTATAACTTTGGATTTAACTCAATTAAAATCAGTTTTTGGTCCTATGCTTATAATTTTATTTGCTCAAACTTTTGCCATAATTTTATTTGCCTATTTTATAGTATTTAGAATTATGGGAAAAAATTATGATGCGGCAGTATTGGCAGGTGGACTTTGTGGCTTTGGAATGGGGGCAACCTATAATGCAATGGCAAATATGGATTCTATAACAAGCGAGTACGGGTCATCAAGAAAGGCATATTTTATAGTTCCTATGGTTGGCGCTTTTGCTCTTGACATAATAAATGTAGTTGCCATAACTTTTTTTGCACAATTAAAATTTTAAATAATATAAATAAAAAAAAGATAAGGAAAATAAAATCCTTATCTTTTTTTAAATTTTTTAAATATTATTTAAAATCGCCGTTTAAATATCTATAAAATGCTTGATCAACTGAAATTAAATTACTTTCAATTTTTAAAGTGTTATCTTTACTTAATAAGCCATCTGAGAATTTTTTTGCATCTTCATTTTTTGTAATGGAGTACATTTCAAAATTTCCCTTTGAAATTATATTTTCAGTAACAGCTTCATAGCCTTCTTTCATTTCTTTAGCAGTATGGTATAAAGGTTGCCACCAAGAACTGTATAAAAGTCCTTTTCCTTCTTCATTGCCTTCATTTTTCTTTGCATATTGTAAAATAAGACCATCAAATTTATTTAAATCTTCTTCATTTTCAAATTCAAATAAAAGATCATATTCCAGTGCATTTGCAAGATATCTGTTTTCGCCGATCTTTACAACTTCATATTTATCAGTAGGTTCCGGAACTGGACCCCAATCAATCATATATTCAAAAGAACTTGTCTTAGGTTCCAATTGAACTTTTGCTTTTATATTTTCATCGGCTAATAATTTTATAAGTTGTTGAGCGTGTCTAATGTTGTCATGAGAGTATACTATTGTAAGATTTGGGTCAAAATTTGATTTATAACCTTTATATTTAACGTTATAGCCTGTTGTAGTGCTGTCTAAAATTGCTTCCATTCCCAATTTTTCAAGAGGATTGCCCTTAAAAAATGTAAATTCATTATAAGCTTGATTTAATTTTTGATAAATATCCTTATCACTTGTTAAACCTATAAAATTTTCTAATTTGTTTTGATATTTTAAAACTTGCCCTTCAAGATTTTGCACAAAAGCTAAATCGGATTTTTCATCTTTTTTTTCTAAAAAACTATTAATTCCATTGTCATCAAGACCAAAAACATCTTTTGCAACTGCAAGATATTTTCCAAAATCTTTAGCTTCTTCAATTTTTAAACCCTTAACTGCATCTTGAAGTTTTTCATCACTATAGGTATCAGCAATGTTTAAAAATCCTGCTCTGTCTAAAGCTGTAATAATTATGTTTATTCTTTCATCATCAGACTGGGGAATTTCTTCGTCGCTTTGACCTAAAATAGAATCGAGACTTTCCTTAAAACTATTTTGACTTACTTCAGTTAAGCTGCTTGTAAAAGCTTGCTTTTCTTCTTCTTTTTGCTCAACCTTTTTATTTGTGTTTTGACAACCGAACATAAATAAAAGTGATAGAGCTAAAATAAAAATGAGTTTTCTGTTTTTCATAATACCTCCTAACATTTAAACAGCTGATTTAATTTTAGCACATTGTAAAATATAGAAATATAAAATGAAAAAATTTCACCAAAATTACATAAAAAAGAGCAAACAAAAAAGGCTTCATTGAAGCCTTAATTAGATTGCTCTTTCAACTTTTTTACTTCTTAGGCATCTGGTACAAACATTAATTCTCTTTGGATGTCCGTCAACCATAGCTTTTACTCTTCTTATATTAGGAGCCCAGCTTCTGTTTCCTCTTTTATGTGAGAATGAAACCGTATTTCCAAAAACTTTTGTCTTTCCGCAAATATCACATTTTTTAGCCACAATGACACCTCCTTGTTATTCATTAAATAGCAGGAATTATTATAACACAAGAAAGCAAAGTATGGCAAATAAAATTTATAATATTGAATTTTTTTTATCACTTTGTTAATATTATTAATATGGATTTTCAATTAATCCATGTTACTCTTCGCAAAAAAATTTCAGGAGGAAAAAAATGAAAAAATCATTAGTTGCTATTTTTCTATCTTTAGCAATGATTTTAACAGCTTGTTCAAGCGGACAAAAAAATAGCAGTAATAAAGAAGAAAATAAAGAAAATAAAGAAGATAAAAAAGTTGTTTACACAAGTATATATCCTATATATGACTTTACAAAAAAAATCGCAGGAGATAAATTAGATGTGAAACTCCTTGTACCAAATGGAAGTGAACCTCACGGATATGAATTATCAAGCGATGATGTTAAAAACATTGGAGAAGGAAATTTATTTATTTATAACGGCGCAGGTCTTGAAAGCTTTATAGACAAATTACAAGAAACTTTAAAAGGAAAAGTTGAATTTTGTGAAGCGAGTCAAGGGGTTGAACTTATGGAAGGGCATCACCATCATCATGACGATGAAGAAGAACATGATGAAGAAGACCATGACCATGATCATGAACACGAAGGAGAAGACCATAATCATGATCACGAAGGAGAAAACCACGATCATGAACATGAAGGGGAAGAACATGACCATGAACACGAAGGCGGAATGGATCCCCATGTTTGGATAAGCCCTAAAAATGCAAAGATTGAAATGCAAAACATCTGTCAGGCTCTTATAAAACTTGATCCTGAAAATGAAACTTACTACAAGGAAAATTTAGAAAATTATTTGAAAGAATTAGATGCTCTTGATAATGAATTTAAAACTGATCTTGAGGGTCTTGAAAATAGAGAAATTGTAGTTTCTCATCAAGCTTTTGGATATCTTTGTCGTGATTATAATTTAAAACAAATTGCAATTGAAGGCATAAATGCAGAGTCTGAACCGGATGCAAAAACTATTGCAAATATTATTGATCTTGTAAAAAATAAGGGAATTAAGGTTATTTTTTCTGAAGAATTAATAGATCCTAAAGTTGCAGAAACTATTGCCAAGGAAACAGGAGCAAAAGTTCTTACCCTTTCTCCTCTTGAAGGATTAAGTGAAGAACAAGTTAAAAATCAAGATGATTATTTTTCTATTATGAAAGCTAATTTATCTAACTTACTTGAAGCTTTAAAATAAAGCGAAATTAGGTATAAATAACTAAAGCTCCGGTAAAATAAAAATTTGAGATTTTTAATATTAAAAAAAGGAGGGGAAGTCAAAGACTTCCCATTTATTTTATGGAATTATTACAAATAGAAAATTTATTTTTTGGCTATACCAAAGAAGATATTTTAAAAAATATTAATTTAAAAGTTTTTAAAGGAGATTTTATAGCTCTTTTAGGTAGTAACGGTGCAGGTAAGTCAACTTTAATAAAACTTATATTAAGAGAATTAAAACCAAGAGAAGGGAAGATAAGCTATTTTAAAAGTGATGAGGAATTTTATAAGGCTATAGCCTATGTTCCGCAGATTCAAAATGTTTCTTCAAAAAATTTCCCCATTACTGTAAGTGAACTTATAAGTCTTGGAAAATATAGGGATTTAAAAGGATTTAGATTCATTGGCAAGGACAATAGTGACTTTGTTTTAGATGCTTTAAGTCTTGTGGGAATGGAAGATTATAAAGATAGACTTTATTCAAAACTTTCAGGGGGGCAAAGACAGAGGGTTTTACTGGCAAAGGCACTTTCAAACAGTCCTGATATTTTACTTTTAGATGAGCCTACTAACGGAGTGGATGAAAAAACTGTTAAAAAATTATATCAACTTTTGTATCACTTAAATAAATTTCACAATACCAGTATTTTGATGATAACCCACGATATAAGCAGTGTAAAAGACTATGTAAATAAAATTTATGAATTAAAAGAAGGGAGCTTGATAAAAAAATTATGAGTATTTTTACCTATGATTACATGATAAGAGCCTTAATTGTAGGATTTCTCCTTTCAATTATAATTCCATTTATGGGAATTGTTGTGGTCAACAAAAAAATATCCGTTATAGGAGATGCCTTATCTCATGTATCCCTTGCAGGAGTTATGTTGGGACTTATGTTAAGTGTAACTCCTATTTACACATCTATAATTACCTGTGTAATTGCAGGAATTGTTCTGGAACTAATAAGAAAAAACTTTCCTGGATATGAAGAAATTTCCACTGCCATTATAATGTCAGTCGGCATTGGAGCTGCATCAATTTTAGCAGGATTTGTAAAAAAAGCTCAAAATTTTGAATCTTATCTTTTTGGGTCCATAGTTGCAATTACAGATGGAGAATTTTATTTAATAATTGCAGTATCAATTATTGTTTTTTTGACCTTCATTTATTTTTACAGAGATCTTTTGTATGTTTCTTTTGATGAAAGTTCTGCAAGACTTAGTGGAGTAAAAGTAGATAGAATAAATTATATTTTCATTATTTTAATTGCAGTAACAATTTCAGTATCTGCAAGGACAGTTGGAATTTTAATTATTTCATCACTTATGGTGATTCCCGTTGCCTGTGCCATGCAATTTGAAAAGGGATACTTAAAAACCACTTTTTTATCATCTTTGTTTGGAATTTTCTTTACTATTTCAGGCCTTTTTATTTCCTTTTACCTTGGTTTAAAACCTGGAGGCACAATAGTTCTTATGGGAATTATTAGTCTTCTTATTATTTTAAGTATAAAAAAATGGGTATTAAATAATAAGGGGTGTTAAAGTGATTATAGCATTCAATAAAAAAATGCCTCAATTTAATGAAAGCAACTTTATAGCTGAAAATGCAACCTTAATCGGAGATGTAGTCCTCGGACAAAATTCAAGTGTATATTTTAATTCTGTTTTAAGAGGGGATTCAAACAGGATCCTTATTGGAGAAAATTCAGTAATTGAAGATATGTGTATGCTCCATGTAAATGCTTTTGATGAAGATATAATTATAGGAGATAGGGTTACTATAGGTCATAAAGTTATGCTTCATAGCTGTAAGATTGAGCATGATACTTTAATAGGAATGGGATCTATTATTCTTGATGGAGCTCACATAGGTCATCACAGCCTTGTTGCAGCAGGGAGTCTTGTAACTGGGAAAATGGAAATACCACCCTTTTCTTTAGTTGTGGGCAGTCCTGCAAAAGTTTTAAGAAAAGTGTCTGATAAAAATTTAAAAATGATAGATTTTACCTGGAAATTTTATGTCAATAGGTCTAAGGAGTTTATGTTAAATGAAAAAAACTAATGCCATGAGAATTTTAGATAGGGAAAAGGTTAATTATAAACTAAATGTGTATGAGCCGGATGAAAACATAACAGGGCTTGATGCAGCAAAAAAATTGGGTCAAGATCCAAATAAAGTTTTCAAAACTCTTGTCACAAAATCAAAAGATGACCACTTTGTCTTTGTTATACCTGTAGGAGAGGAACTGAATTTAAAAAAAGCTGCTCAGGTTGCACAGGTAAAGAAAATTGAAATGTTGCCCTTAAAGGAACTCTTGCCAACTACAGGCTACATTCATGGAGGTTGCAGTCCTGTGGGAATGAAAAAGCAATTTAAAACCTTCATACATGAAAGTGCAAAAAATTTTGATAAATTTTTTGTAAGTGCAGGCAAAGTTGGGATGCAGCTGGAAATAAATCCACAAGACTTAATAAGTGTCGTGGATGGAACATTTGCAGATATTATAAATTAATATTAGGAGAAGTTATGGATTATAGAAAAATTTATGAAGATTGGTTAAAGAGTGATTTTTTAGATGAGGATTCAAAAAATGAACTTAAATCAATAGAAAAAAATGAAGAAGAAATAAAAGACAGATTTTATAAGGATTTGGAATTCGGAACAGCAGGCTTAAGAGGAATAATGGGTGTGGGCACAAACAGGATGAACCCCTATGTTATAAAAAGGGCATCGGAAGGTCTTGCTCGTACAATTATAAATCATGGCAAGGAAGCAGTAAAAAAAGGAATAGTAATCGCCCATGATGTTAGATTTAATTCCCATGAATTTAGCATAATTGCCGCAAGAGTTTTTGCAAGTAGGGGAATAAAAACCTATCTTTTTGATGATATAAGACCGACTCCCATGCTTTCATATGCAGTGAGATATTTAAATACTCAGGCAGGAATTGTAATAACAGCTTCTCACAATCCAAAGATTTATAACGGATATAAAGTTTACTGGGATAAGGGTTCACAAATTCTTTCAGATATAGCTGATGAAATTTTAGAAAATATAAAAGAATCTAGTTATGATTTAAAAGATCTTATTACTTATGAGGAAGCTGTTAAAAAGGGACTTATTGAAATAATTTCAAAGGACCTGGATGAAAGTTACTATAAAGAAACTTTAAAAAAGCAAATTTCCAATGACATTGATAAGGATATAGAAGTTGTTTACTCGCCCCTTAACGGAACAGGCAATTATCCTGTAAGACACGTTTTAAAGGAAAGAGGCTTTAAAAATATAAGAGTGGTTAAAGAACAGGAAAATCCAGATCCAACCTTTGCAACTGTTGGATATCCCAACCCAGAAGACGTTAAGGCTTTTAAATTGGCAGAAGAATATGGCAAAAAATATAATTCAGATCTTATAATAGCAACTGACCCTGATTGTGACAGAGTTGCAATGCTTGGAAGAAAAAAAGACGGAACCTACTATGCCTTTAACGGAAATCAAACGGGAGCTATGTTAATTTATTATATTTTACACGGCCTTAGGGAAGCGGAAGATTTACCAGATAACGGAGCAATTGTAAAATCCATAGTAACAGGTAAACTTGGACAAAGAATTGCCATGGATTTTGGTATACAAACTTTTGAAACTTTAACAGGTTTTAAAAATATTTGTAACTTACCAAATATTTGGGATAAGACAAAAGAACATAATTTTATTTTTGGATATGAGGAAAGCATTGGATATGTTTATGGAGACCACGTAAGGGACAAGGACGCCGTTGTTTCTACTATGATGATAGTTGAGATGGCAGCATACTATAAAAAGCGTTCTAAGAGCCTTGTAGAGCTTCTGAATGATATATATAAGGAGTATGGATACTATAAAGAGCATCTTACAAGTTTAGTTCTCGAAGGAATAGAAGGCTCTGATAGAATCAAGAGAATGATGAAGGATTTTAGAGAAAAATCCTATGAAAAATTTGCAGGTATTCCTGTTAAAAGTCAAGAAGATTTGTTAAAAGATGAAAATTTAAAGGCAAATGTATTAATTTACAGATTAAGCGATGGTTCATGGTTTGCTTTAAGACCTTCTGGAACAGAACCGAAAATAAAATTTTATATTTATACAAAAAATGAAAATGAAAAACTTGCTGAAGAAACTTTAAGTAAACTGAAAGAAGATATTGAAGAAAAGTTAAATTCCGTAAAGTAGGTGTAGGATGATTTATTTTACAGATCTAAATCCAAGATATGTTAAAGAATTTGAAATTGATGATTTTGAAAAGAATAGAGATAATTTTGCCAAGTCCTCTTTTGAATATGCAGATGGATATGGCATAGAAAATGCCCTTTTATTAAAAAAATTGGGAGAAGATTCAAAATTATTTACAATTTTAGGCGGAGCAAACAAAAAAACCATAACTTCAATTTTAGAAAACAATAAAATAGATTTTTCCCATGTGGAAATCAATGACAATCCAAGGGAAGAAATTAGAATTTTAAATAAGGAGGGGCTTACAAAAATTTTTGGAAATTTACCCAGGATAACAGGGCAAACTGAAAGAGATTTGTATATGCTCACTAAAGATTTAAAGCAAGAGGACTATTTTGTAGTTACAGACAATGATCAAAAAAATATTTCCGATGAAGTTATTTTAAATTTAATAAAACTTTGTAGGAATAATAAAATAAAAGTTTTGGCAAGTTTTAAGGATAAAATTTTGTTAAGAGAAGATAGGGTTACAGGTCTTGTTGCAAGCAAAAACCAAGTTGAAGAATTTTTTGATTTAAAAATAAATTTTGAAAGTGAAGGAGTAAAGCTTGCAAAGGCAATGACTGAAAAACTTGCAGAAAAAGCCTTCATAATAAGTGATGGAGGAGTTTTGTATTCAGATGGTGAAAATTCCTACAAGGCAGAGTTTGATTTTAAAGATAAAAAAATTGATAAGAATAGATTTTTGGGAGGGCTTGCTCTTTCTCTAAACAGAAATTATAAAGACCAACTTATGCTCACAACTTCTCTTGCCATTTCTTTAAGTAAAAAATCCATTTATGAAATTGAAATGAGCGACATAAAAATCTTATCAAGTGACATAAAAATTAGGAGATTAAAATGAAAAATTATAAGATAAACAGAGATGATACCCTTTTTGTATTTTTAGATTTACAGGATTCTCTTTTAAAAGCTATTGAAAATAGGGATGAAATTTTAAAAAATTCAGTAATCCTAGCAAAAACTGCAGAAATTTTAAATATTGATTCAATAATAACCCTTCAATATCCTAAGGGACTTGGGGGAGTAAATAAAGAAATCCATGAATTTATAAAAAATGCACCTCAAATTGACAAGGCATATTTTTCTTGTATGAGAGATGAAAAATTTTTAGAAGAAATAAAAAAATTTGGGAAAAGACAAGTTGTAATTGCCGGAATTGAAGCTCACATTTGCGTTTTCCAAACGGCAAGAGATATGGTTGATTCAGGCCTTAATGTATTTATTCTATCAGATGCAGTGGGTTCAAGAAATAAAAAGAATAGAGAAAATGCCCTTAGGCAATTAAATGACTTGGGCTGCGTTGTAACAAACATTGAAAGCATTTTATTTGATCTTTGTGAAGTTTCAGGAACTCCTGAATTTAAAAAAGTTCAAAAATTAATTATTTAAAGAGTAAAGGCAAGATAGTATAAAATTTATTTTAATGTTATAATGAAACTGTTACAAACGATTTCAATACTTAGGAGGATTTAATATGAAAGTTTATAATACTGAACAGGTGAGAAATTTAGCCCTGGTTGGGCATAGTGGAAGTGGAAAGACAAATCTTACGGAAGCTATGCTGTTTCAGTCAGGAGCAACTAAAAAATTGGGATCTGTTTCTGACAAAAATACTGTAAGTGATTTTTCTAAAGAAGAAATAGAAAGAGGTTCTTCTATTGGTACATCAATAATACCCGTTGAATGGAGAAATTATAAAGTAAATATAATAGACACTCCCGGATATCTTGATTTTATAGGAGAAGCACAAGGGGCCTTAAGAGCATCTGAGGCAGTACTTATGGTTATTGATGGCCAAAGCGGAATCCAAGTGGGCACTGAAAGAATGTGGAAATACACTGAAAAAATAGGAATGCCCAGAATTATTTTTATAAATAAAATTGATGGAGAAAACGTAAACTTTAGAAAATTAATGGAAGAGCTGGAAGAAAATTTCGGTAAAAAAGTAATTCCATTCTCAGTTCCTATTGGAAGCGGAGAAGATTTTATAGGAGTTACAGATGTAATTTACCAAAAGGGTTTTAAATACACAAATGGAGGACCTTCCGAAATAGAATTAACTCACGATCAAGTAAAAGCAACAGAAAGAATGTATGAAGAAATTGCAGAAGTAGTTGCTGAATCTGATGAAGTTTTAATGGAAAAATATTTCAGTGGAGAAAAATTCACAAGAGAAGAACTTTTAAAGGGAGTTACATCAGCTTTACTTTCAGGAGATGCCGTTCCTTTACTTGTAGGAAGTGCAGAAAAGGGAATAGGAATAGATATTTTATTAAACACCATAGTTAATTATATGCCTGCTCCAAACGATCAAAGAGCCCATATAGGCTTTAGATATGAAGAAGGGGAAAAACGTAGCGTAAGCTCAAAAGAACCTTTTTCAGCAGTTGTATTTAAAACAAATACAGACCCATTTGTTGGAAAAATTTCAATATTTAAAGTAATTTCAGGAAAAATAACAAAAGACACTCCTGTTTTCAACATAAACAAAGGCGAAAATGAAAAATTAGGCGGACTTTTTGTTATGAGAGGAAAAACTCAAATAGAAGTTCCTGAAATTAACGCAGGAGATATAGGAGCAACAACAAAATTACAATTTACTGAAACAGGGGATGCTCTAATAGATAAAAATCATCCTGTAAAATACAAGGAAATGAAATACCCACATCCTGTTTTATATTATGCAATAGAACCAAAGACAAAGGGTGATGAAGAAAAACTTTCAACTTCCCTAAGAAGACTTAGAGATGAAGATCCGTCATTTACTATTGAAAGAAACACAGAAACAAAGCAACTTACCATTGGCGGACAAGGCCAAGTACAATTAGATGTAATTTTACAAAAACTTAAAAATATGTTCGGAGTTGAAGTTAATATAGTTCCATTTATTATCCCTTACAGAGAAACAATAAAAGGAACTTCATCAGTACAAGGAAAACATAAAAAACAATCAGGTGGCGCCGGACAATATGGAGATGTTTGGATTAGATTTGAACCTTCAGAAGAAGAATTTGTATTTGCAGAAGAAGTATTTGGAGGAGCAGTTCCTAAAAATTATTTCCCTGCAGTTGAAAAAGGAATAATAGAATCAAAAGAACATGGAGTATTGGCAGGATATCCAATGACCCACTTCAAAGCAACTTTATACGATGGATCCTATCACGATGTAGACTCAAACGAAATGAGTTTTAAACTTGCAGCTAACCTTGCATACAAAAAGGGAATCCAAGAAGCAAAACCAACCCTTCTTGAACCTATAATGAGTGTGGAAGTTTCAATTCCAGATGCATATCTTGGAGATGTAATGGGAGATATGAACAAACGTCGTGGAAGAATACTTGGAATGGATCAACAAGCAGACGGAACACAACTTTTAATCGCAGAAGCACCTCAAGCAGAAATGTTTGAATATTCAATAGACCTTCGTGCAATGACTCAAGGAAGAGGAACATTTTCAATGGAATTTGCAAGATATGAAGAAGTTCCAGGACAAATAGCTGAAAAGGTAATTGAAGAAGCTAAAAAATTAAAGGAAGAAGAAAAATAAAAGATTTAAAATTAAAAACCTGCTTATAAGTTAAGCAGGTTTTATTTGTGAAAAATTATGAAAGATAAAAAAACAGTTGGTTTTACCCTATTTCTATTTGCTTTATTATGTCTTATAGGATATTTACTTTTATCATTTTTAAAAGAAAAAAATGAAGAAGCCTTCGCTTTAGTATTTTTTCTTTGCATAATAGGACTTTTAATATTATTTATTTTAATAATAAGGCCCCTTATAGAAATGCAAAAAGATAAAAAAATTACTGAAGAATTAAATGAATATGTAAGAAAATATAAAAAAAATAAAAACCCTCAAGATTTTTATAATAAACTTTTAAACATAGAAAACAAACCTAAAACAAAATATGGCAGAAATATCTATCACTTTAATTTATCAACAGCCCTTTTAAATTTAAAAGAATTTGAAAAAGCAAAAGAAGAATTAGAAAAAGTGGACTATAAAAACGATAAAAGGCTTAAAAAAATAATAGAAGGGCAAAAACAAGTAATAGACCAAAAAAAAGAAAAAGCAGAAAAAGAAAAAAATACAAAGAAAGAGCCAAGATAAAATCTCGGCTCTTTTAAATTGCTTATAAAAAAATGGTGCCGGAGGCGGGACTCGAACCCGCACGGTGTTGCCACCACCAGATTTTGAGTCTGGCACGTCTGCCAATTCCATCACTCCGGCAAGACTATGATTTATTTTAACAATATTTTTTTAATAATGCAAATAATTTAAAAAATATTCCTATGATATAATAAGTTTTGAGGTGATTAGTTTGAATAAAATATTAATAATAGATGGTTCATCCTTATTTTTTAGAGCTTTTTACGCTCTGCCCCTTTTAAAAAATAAAAAAGGAATGTATACAAATGCAATTTATGGATTTATTTCCATGGTTGAAAATGCAATAGATAAAATAAATCCCGCTTACATAGCAGTTTGCTTTGATAAAAAAGGAAGGACATTTCGCCATGAAATCTATAAAGATTACAAGGGCACAAGACAAAAAACTCCTTCAGAACTAGAGCAACAGTGGCCCCTTGTAAGAAAAATTTTAGATTACATGAACATAGTTACAATAGATTCTCCCGTATATGAAGCTGATGATATTGCAGGCACTCTTGCTCAAAAAGCTTCAGAAAAAAATTTTGAAGTTTATCTTTTAACAGGAGATAAGGACTATTTTCAGTTAGTAGATAAAAATACAAAAGTCCTTTTAACAAGAAAGGGCATAAGTGATATTGACATTGTAGATGAAGAATACTTAAAAGAAAAATATAACTTAAGGGCAAATCAATTTATAGATTTAAAGGGTCTTATGGGAGACAGTTCCGATAATATTCCTGGAGTTCCAGGAGTTGGAGAAAAAACAGGCCTTAAACTTTTATATGACTTTGAAAACCTTGAAGGAGTATATGAAAACTTAGACCAAGTTTCTGGAAAAAAATTAAAAGAAAAATTGGAAGAAAATAAAGCTCAAGCCTTTATGTCCAAAAAATTGGGAACAATTATAAGAAATGTTCCTATTGAAAAAAATTTGGAAGATTTTGAAAAAAAAGACTACAATTTTGAAGAACTTTTAAAACTCTATAAGGATTTAGATTTTAACACTCTTTTAAAAAGACTTCCGGAAGAATATCAAAAGGAAAAAACTGAAACTGTTCATGAAGATATATTTGAAAGGGGAAACTATGGTCTTGAGAAGCTCCTAGAGGCTTCACAAGAGGAGCAAATCTTATTCTTTAAGATAATCACCGACGGGAAAATATATGAAGGCACAGAGCCAATTAAGTTTGTTTTAGGAAGTGAAAAATTAAAGCCTATAATAATTGACTACAATAAAGAAAATTTAAATCTTTTAAAAAAAGTTTTTGAAGATGGGAAAATTAAAAAAATAAGCTACGACATAAAAGAAGACATAATAATCCTTCTTTACAACAAAATTGATATAAAAAACATCTATCATGACAGCCTTGTAGCAGAATATATCTTAGATTCTACCAAGACAGATTTTGATATAAACACCATATCAGGGGAATATTTTTCAAAGGGCTATAAAAGTGATGAAGAACTTTTAGGTAAGGGAAAACTAAGAAAAAAATATGAAGATTTAAGCTTAGAAGAATTGGAAAAATATTTTGCCTTTTATTTAAACACCATAAAAAAAATCTATAAGCTTCAAATAGAAAAAATTGAAAACTATAAAATGACAGATCTTTACTATAATATGGAGCTTCCCCTTACAGAAGTCCTTGCATCTATGGAGCTTACAGGAATAAGAACTGAAGAGAGCATTTTAAATGAAATCGGAAAAGATTTGGAGATAAAATTAAAAAAACTTGAAGAAAAAATATATGAAGAAGCAGGAGAAGAATTTAATATAAACTCTCCAAAACAATTGGGAGAAATTTTGTTTGATAAATTAAAATTTCCAGTCATAAAAAAAACCAAGACAGGATATTCCACATCAGCTGAAGTTCTTGAAAAATTAGTTGACCAAGGGGATATTGTAATAGACGTTTTAGAGTACAGAAAACTTTCAAAATTAAAATCAACTTATGTCGACGGCCTTATAGAGCTTATAAATAAAAAAACTGGAAGAATTCATTCCCATTTTAATCAAACAGTAACATCCACAGGAAGACTTTCATCAACGGAACCTAATTTACAAAATATACCAATACGTTCAGAAGAAGGTAGACTTTTAAGAAAGGCATTTTTAGCATCAAAGGATAGCCTTCTTGTAGACTGCGACTATTCACAAATAGAACTTAGAATTCTTGCAAGTCTTTCAGAAGATGAAAACATGGTAAAGGCTTTTAAAAATGGAATGGATATTCACAGTAAAACCGCCTCTGAAGTTTTTGGAGTAGATATTGAAAAAGTTACAAGAGAAGAACGTTCAAGGGCAAAGGCTGTAAACTTCGGAATAGTTTATGGAATTTCCGATTATGGACTTTCAAGGCAATTAAATATTCCAAGAAATCTTGCTAAAGAATATATAGACGGCTATTGGGAAAAGTTTCCAAAAGTAAAAGCCTATATGGAAGAAGAAATAAAAAATGGAAAAGAAAAGGGCTTTGTAAAAACAATTTTCAACAGAAGACGTGACATACCAGAACTAAAAGCAAAAAATTTCAACATAAGACAATTTGGAGAAAGAATAGCCCTAAATACACCTATACAAGGCTCTGCAGCAGACATAATAAAAATTGCCATGGTAAAAGTTTATAAAGCCTTAAAAGACAAGAAAATGAAAAGTAAATTAATTTTAACAATCCATGACGAACTTGTAGTAGATGCAAAAAAAGAAGAACTTGATCAAGTAAAAAAACTTATGGTGGAAATTATGGAAAGTGCGAAAGAACTAAAAGTTCCCTTAACAGTTGATCAGGAAGTGGGAGAATCTTTGTATGACACAAAATAATAAAGGACCTTTAATAATAGGGCTTACAGGGTCAATAGCAACGGGAAAATCAGCATTGACATCAATCTTAAAAGAATTGGGCTACTATATAATCGATTCAGATAAAATTGCAAGAAGGGTATCGGAAAAAAAAGAAGTACTTGATCAAATTGAAAAAGAATTTGGAAAAGAAGCCATAAAAGACGGACAGATAAACAGGGAATATTTAGGAAAGAAAGTTTTCGGAAACGAAGAAAATTTAAAAAAAATAAATAGAATTATACACCCTAAAGTTTATGAAGAAATAATAAAAAGCATAATTCCAGGCATAAATTTTTTGGACATTCCTCTTTTATTTGAAACTTATGAAGAAGGAAAAAGCTACGGTTTAAAATTTAATGAAATATGGCTTGCCTATACACCGGAAGAAATACAAATAAAAAGACTTATGAATAGAGATAAAATAGATAAGGATTTTGCCATTAAAAAAATAAGATCTCAAATGTCCATAGAAAAGAAAAAAGAACTTAGCGACCTTATAATAGATAATTCAGGAAGCCTTGAAGATTTAAGAGAAAAAGTAAAAAAAATAGTAAAACAAAAGGAAAAAGAATATGAAAATTTTTACAAGAAAACCCAAATATAAATTGACAATAAGTGTTTTAATTTGTATTCTATTAGGCACCTTAATAGGCGGGCTTTTTGGACAAAAAAAATTAGGAGCCTTAATAGGAGCTTTAACAGGACTTCTTCTGGGAGTATTCGTAGAGGGAAAAAGATTCGAATGAAAATTCTTTTTTTAATTCTTATATTTTTTATTTATGAAATTTATCAGCTTTCATTTATAAAAGTAAAAAAAATAAAAATTAAACTTGGATTTAGGGCTGTGCAAATAAGTGATTATCACAACAGCCCTTTTATAAATTTAAAGCTTTTAAATAAAAAATTAAAAAAAATAAATCCTCAAATAATATTTTTGACAGGGGATATAATTTCAAGAGATACAAAAAATTTTCAAAGGGCAGAAAAATTTATAAAAGCATTGAAAATAAGAGAAGATATAAAAATATTATTCGTAAAGGGAAATCATGAATATGACAATAGAAAATATGGAGAATTTTTAAAAATCTTAAGAAAACATAAAATAATACTATTAGACAAAAATCCTTTAGAATATAAAAATGTAAAAATTTATGGAGAAGACTTTGAAAGTTTCCAAAATTTAAAATTGGAAAAGGGGAAAAATATTTTATTAACTCACGCACCAGAAAAGGCTATTGACGGAAGAAATTTTAATTTAATATTAGCAGGTCATACCCACGGAGGGCAGGTGAGATTTCCCATATTAGGGCAAGTAATAGGAAATAACTTTAAACTTTTTCCAAAATATTCCATGGGACTATATAAAATAAATAAAAGCCTCCTTTATGTAGATGGAGGACTTGGAGGAAAAATAAATTTCAGAATTTTAGATCCTGTAGGAATTACAGTAATAGAATAAAAAAAGACCGTTAGATTTTTCTAACGGTTTTTATATTGGCAGGGGTAGCAGGACTCGAACCCACGACACTTGGTTTTGGAGACCAATGTTCTACCAACTGAACTATACCCCTAAAGTTTGAATGCTTTTATATCTTACCAAATGAAAAAGTTTTTTTCAAGATTATTTTACAATTATGTAAGCCTTAATTTCTTCAAACTTTTTTTCTCCTATACCGGGTAGATTTTTTAAGTCTTCAATTTTTGTGAAGTAATTATTTTTTCTATAATTAATTATTTTTTTAGCCATCTTAGGCCCCACGCCTGGAATGTTTTGAAGCTCTTCCTCATCAGCCCTATTTATGTCTATAAACTTTTCTTCACCTTCATCACCTTCCTCTTTTATAAGAGAAGGGACGACAATTTTTTCTTCATCCTTAAGTTTTTGAGCAAGATTTAAAGAATTAAGGTCAGCATCTTCAAGAGGGCCTCCTGCTTTTTCAATCAAATCTTTTAGTCTTTCATCTCCCTGAATTTCATAAAGACCAGGATTTTTAACTCTTCCGCTTATGTGGACATAAATTGAGGAATCTTTATTTTCGTCAAAGGTTCCGGAATTTAAAACTTTTCCGGAATCCTGTGACATTTCTAAATTTTTATTTTCATATTTTTTATAAAAAAATCCAAGGGTCAATAAAATTATCAGACCCAAGATCATAAATTCAACTTTTGAAAATTTCATCCTATATTAAGTGCAATCTCCATCATATTTGTAAAAGACTTTTCTCTTTCTTCGCTTGTAGTTTCCTTTCCGGACACAAGGCTGTCTGAAACCGTTAAGATAGAAAGAGCCTTTGCTCCATTTTTATTTGCGTTGCAATAAAGGCCGTAAGATTCCATTTCAATAGCAAGGACATTCATGGCTTGCCACTTTTTCCAATTTTGAGAATCGGCATTATAAAAAATATCCGCAGATAAAACATTTCCCACATGAACAGGTAAATTTTTATTAATACATTGGTCATAGGCTTTTTTCAAAAGATCAAAAGAAGAGATGGCACTGTAAGTTCCCTTTAAATCATATTGATCTGCAAAATTTGAATTTGTGCAGGCACCCTGTGCAAGGACAATATCATATAAATTTAAATTTTCATTTATAGCTCCACAAGATCCCACTCTTATAATATTTTCAACTCCATAAAAATTAATAAGCTCATAAGAATAAATACCTATGGAAGGAATACCCATGCCTGATCCCATAACGGAAATTTTTTTGCCCTTATATAGACCTGTAAAGCCCAGCATATTTCTCACATCAGTAACAAGTTTAGCATTTTCCAAAAAGTTTTCTGCAATAAATTTTGCCCTGAGAGGATCTCCCGGCATTAAAACTGTTTTTGCAAAAGCATTGTCTTTTGCATTTATATGTGGTGTAGTCATAAAAACTCCTTTTAATATTATTTTCAAGAGTATTTTATATTAATGAAGCTTTATCTTCAAGATGCTATAATATTTTAGAGGTGATTAAATGAAATTTAAAGAAAAAATAAAAGCTTATGCAAAACTTGTTATGGTTAAGGGCTTGAATATTCAAAAAGGTGATATTTTAGAAATAAATATTCCTGTAGAAAGAGCAGACTTTGCAAAAGTTTTGTGTCAAACAGCCTATGAAATGGGAGCAAAAAAAGTTTTTGTGGATTATAGGGACACAGACCTTTCAAAGCTTGACTACACTTACCAAGATGAAGAAAGTCTTGCTGAAGTTCCTCAATATCTTATAGATAAATCTGAGCTTAAAATAAAAGAAAAATGGAAAAGACTTTCAGTAACGGGAGAAGACCCCTATGCCTTCGAAAATATAGATAAAAATAAAATAAAAATAAGAAACATAGCAGTTTCAAAAGCCATGAAAAATTATTATGACAAAATGATGGCAGACTATATTTCCTGGTGTGTAATAGGAGCTCCAGTTCTTAAATGGGGAAAAGTTGTATTTCCTGAATATGAAAATCATGTGGTAATAGAAAGACTTTGGGATTTAATATTTAAAACTGCAAGAGTTTTAGAAGGAGATCCAATTGAAAATTGGAATGAACACATAAAAACTTTAAAAAATCGTGCAAAATATATGACCCAAAGTAAATTTAAAGAACTTCACTATAAATCAAAACTTGGAACAGATTTAAGAGTAAAACTTCCTGAAAATTATATTTTTGAAGGAGCAGAAGAAATAAATAAAGATGGTCAAAAATTTGTTGCAAATATTCCAACAGAAGAAATTTTTTCCCTTCCTCATAGACAAGGAGTAGATGGAATAGTATATGCAACAAAACCCTTAAATCACAACGGAAGCCTGGTAAAAGATTTTTGGTTTAAATTTAAAGATGGTCAAGTTGTAGAATATGGAGCAAAAGAAGGAAAAGAAGTCTTAGAAAATATTTTAACAGCAGATGAAGGAGCAAAAAGGCTGGGAGAAGTTGCCCTTGTTCCATATCATTCACCGATTTCTCAAACGGGAGTACTTTTTTATAACACCCTTTATGATGAAAATGCTTCATGCCATTTTGCCCTTGGAGCAGCATATCCAAATTGTTTAAAGGGAAGTGAAAATATGTCTGAAGAAGAACTTTTACAAAATGGAGTAAACGACTCTTTAGTTCACGTTGACTTCATGGTAGGAGACGAATCAACGGAAATTATAGGTATAAAAGAAAACGGAGAAGAAGTAGAGATTTTTAAAAATGGCGATTTTGTAATTTAAAAATTTTATATATTTAAATTAAACCTTAACAATAAAAGTTAAGGTTTTTTAATTTGAAAAAATATTTTATAAAAAAATTTATTTTGTTTTCTCACACAATACACGCGGACCGGTAAAATGGTCCCTAGAGTCTTACATAAGTTTTGTAGGAACAAATTTATTGGTCCGGCGCCGTAAGGCGACTTAAATAAGATAAAAAATGAAAAAGAAAAATATAAAGAAAAAATAGAAAAAACAAAAACAAAATGCTTCACGTGAAGCGTAAAAAATATTATCTTAATTTTTTAAAAAATTTTTTGAGAGAAGCTTTGTGCCTAATACATAGATACGTATGTTATAATTAAAAAAGGGTGAATTATGTATCAAGCACTATATAGAAAATACAGATCTAAAAATTTTGATGAAATTGTAGGTCAAGATCATATAAAAAATGCCATTAAGCATCAAGTTAAAAATAAAGAAGTTTCTCATGCTTATTTATTTTCAGGCACAAGGGGAACGGGAAAGACTTCCATGGCAAAGATTTTATCAAGGGCTGTAAATTGTCTGCATCCTGTTGATGGCAATCCTTGTAATGAGTGTGAAGTTTGCAAGTCCATATTAAATGGAACAAACTTAGATGTTGTGGAAATGGATGCCGCAAGTAATAACGGTGTTGATGATATTCGTGAATTAAAGGAAAAGGTGGTTTATCCCCCATCCCAATCAAAATATAAGGTATATATTATTGATGAAGTTCATATGCTGAGCAAGGGAGCTTTTAATGCTCTTTTAAAAGTTTTGGAAGAACCTCCGGAATATTTAATTTTTATTCTTGCTACAACGGAGCCGGAAAGAGTTCCCCAAACTATTTTATCAAGGACTCAAAGATATAATTTTGTTAGAATTTCTATTCCTAAAATAATTGAGAATTTAAAAGATATTTTACAAAAGGAAAATAAACAAATAGATGAAAGAGTCTATACGATTATTGCAAATGCTGCTGATGGTTCCATGAGAGATGCGGTTTCTCTTTTAGATAGACTTGTAGCTTCAAGTCCAGATTACATTTCCTATGAGGATGCCATTTCTATTTTAGGCATGACAACTGAGGACAATCTTTTTGCTTTGGCAAGGGGTATTTTAAACAGGGACTCTGATAAAATTATTAAGCAAGTTGCAAAGTTATCTGATGAGGGAAGGGATTTAAATGTTCTTTTAGATGAAATTATCACTTTTTTCAGAAGGATATTAATTGCAAAAGAAGTTAAAGATCCCAAGGAAATTTTATGGGTTAGCGATTTGGAAAGTTATTTAAATTTAGCTTCAGAATTTTCTTTAGGTTTTATTATTGAAATTATAAATTCTTTAAATACAGCTAAGGAAAAAAGCAAATTTGCTACTAATAAGAGAATTATTTTAGAGCTTTCTTTAATTGAGCTTTGTAACGGTGGAGATTCTCTTTTAAGTCGCCTTGAAAATTTGGAAAATAAGATAAAATTTTTGTCTTCTAAAGATTTAAAAAAAGTTCAAAGTGCAAATTTTGAAGCTCAAACTGAAAATCAAAAAAAATCTTACGATAAATCTTATGAAGATTATCTTGATTCTATGGCAGAAGATAGTTTTCAAGGTCAAGAGGAAGATTTTGACGAGATTTCAGTTCCCGAGGGAATGTTTATTGAATCCGAGGAGAATTTGAAGGAAGAAAAAAATCAGGAAGAAGTTTTGACACAAGATGGAGATTTTGATTTAGATAAACTCATAAGTTTAGCATTAGAAAACAATCTACTTATAATGTCCATAAACTTAAAAGAAGCCTCTTCTTGCTATTTAGATAAGGATAGACTTACCATAGATTTTATGGAAGAAAAAAACTTACAGTATGATCTTATTAATAGGGAAGATAATATTAAAGCTATTGAAAAAATTTTAAAAAAAGAATTTAATAGGGATATAAATATAAAATTTCAACTTAAAAAAAATATTGAAAAGGAAAAAGCTATAGACAAACTTTATGATTTGTTTGGAAAAGAAAATATAGAAAGGAATTAAAAATGGCAAAATTTCAAGGATTTCCCGGTGGTGGGAACATGAACAACATGATGAAGCAAATGCAAAAGCTTCAAAAACAAATGGAAGAAATGCAAGATAACCTTAAAGAAGAAACTACAAGTTTTACATCAGGTGGCGGAGCTGTTGAAGCTACAGTTAACGGTCAAAAAGAACTTTTAAGTATTAAACTTGATAAGGATGTGGTTGATCCAGATGATGTAGAGATGCTTGAAGATTTAATTGTTGCAGCTGTAAATGGAGCTTTAAAGGAAAGTGATGAAAAGGCTGCAAAACAAATGGGAAAATTAACCGGAGGTTTAAACATTCCGGGTCTTGGCCTATGAGTCAAAAACCCATTGAAGAATTAATTAATGAGCTTTCAGGTCTTCCAGGTATTGGAGAAAAAACAGCTCAAAGACTTGCTTATTATATTTTGGATTTAGATGAAATAAATGTAAAAAAATTATCGGATTCAATAATTAATGCAAAATTAAATACAAAAAGATGTTCAATTTGTTGTAATTTTACTGATGGAGATCCTTGCAGCATATGCTCTGATTTAAATAGGGATTCTTCTACTATTTGTATTGTAGAATACCCAAAGGATGTTTTAGCAATGGAAAGGACCGGAGCTTATCATGGCCTTTATCATGTTCTTCACGGAACCATAAAACCTTTAAGGGGAGTATCCCCAGATGATTTGACTATAAGTGAACTTATAAAAAGATTATCTAATCCGGAAATTAAAGAAATTATTGTTGCAACTAATCCTACAACTGACGGAGATACTACTGCTATGTATTTAAAAAGACTTTTAAGTCCTCTTGGAATTAAAACTACAAGAATTGCATATGGCATTCCTGTGGGAGGAGATCTTCAATATTATGATGAAGTTACTATTTCAACTGCATTAAACAATAGACAAGAAATTTAAGTGCCGGCAAGAGCCGGTATTTTTTAAACTTATTTATAGCTTATTTATAGAAGTGGTCTTTAATGTTATAATTTTATAAGGGGTATTTATGAGAGATATTTACTTAATAATTATAATAATTATTTTAATTACTATTCAAATGAGTTTAATTGACATACAAAAAGAAATAAGGGAGATAAAAAGGGGTAATCATGGAAAATAAAAAACGTCTTATTCTTTTTTCAAAGGAAGACATAGATAAAAGAGTAGTTGAACTTGGGAAGATTTTAACTGAAGACTATAAAGATAAGGATCTTTTAGTTATTTCTCTTCTTAGAGGTTCATTTATTTTTGCTGCTGATCTTGTGAGAAATATTGATTTAAAACTTGAAATTGATTTTTTAACAACTACAAGTTATGAAAATGAAGAAAAAAGTTCCGGTATTGTAAATTTCCTAGGTGGACTTAGAAGTAGTGTAAAAGACAGAGATGTTTTAATTGTTGATGATATTGTAGATTCAGGAAATACTTTAAAGGCTGTAAAAGAAAAAGTTCAAAAGATGGGTCCCAAAAGTCTTAAATCTTGCGTTTGTTTAAACAAACCTTCAAGAAGAGAGGTAGATGTTGAACCAGATTATGTAGCTTTTACCATTGAAGATGTATTTATAGTAGGCTATGGTCTTAATTACGGGGACTATATGAGAAACGTTCCTTATATTTTTACTTATGAGAACAAATAGAAAATATCTTAATGTTTTCAGCGTTAATATCTTTTGTCTTATCTTCGGCATACTTTTTTTGACCATAGGAAATTCTATACAAGACAAAAATTTTTTCCTGGGAACTTTTATTACTGAGGTTTTTATCCTCCTTATCCCTTCTTTAATAGTTGTTAATTTAAGTGGAAGGGCTAAAAGTATTTTAAATATAAACAAAATAAGCTTTACAGATTTATTTTTAGTTATCTTAGTAACTATTTTGTCCTACCCCATAATACTTTTATTTAACGGCATATTTTTGACTTTAATTTCAAAGTTTGTGGAATTTAATAATTTTTCCATGGATCTTTTTACCAAGTCGGAAATTAAAAAATATTTTATTTTTGTATGTTTTTTACCTTCTATTTGTGAAGAAATTTTTTTCAGAGGGGCAGTTTTAAGCTCTTATGACATTTACGGAAGAAAATTTGCTATTTTTATGAGTTCTTTTGTCTTTGCCATCAGCCATTTTGACATACAAAATTTTATTGCGCCCCTGCTTTTAGGTATATTATTTTCAAACATGATGGAGCTTACAGGCTCAATTTTTGCTCCTATAACTGCTCATTTTACAAATAATATAATTGCAATTATCTTTGCAAAATACTTGAATGACTACTTTTTTAAATTTTTATCTGCTACTAATTTTTCAAGAGAAATAGGCAGTGTGGAAGTTTTTACAATAGTTGTTTTGACTTTTGCAAGTATTATAAGTTTTTTTGCCATAAGATATATTTTTAAATACATGAATAAAAAGAGAAAAGTAAGTGAAATAGGTAAAAAATACAGGAGTCTTAGAAACATTGAACTTTTCAGTTTTATTCCTATATTTGCTGAAATAATATTGTATTTAGTTTATAATTTTCAAATTTTTAGGAGGTAGTTATGTCTATAGAAAAAGCAGTTGAATTAATAAAAAATTCAAAAAAGATTTTTGCTTTGACAGGAGCAGGAATATCCACTGAATCTGGAATACCTGATTTCAGATCTGAAACAGGATATTACTCAAAAATGGATCCTATGGCAGCTCTATCTAAGGATGTTTTGTTAAAAAATCCTAAAAGATTTTATTCTGAGGGCTATGTTATTTTATCCGATTTAAATGACAAATCTCCCAATCAAGGCCATATTGCTCTTAAAGAATTGGAAGACCTTGGATATTTACAGGGAATTATTACACAAAACATAGATAATCTCCATACAAAAGCAGGAAGCTCAAATATTTATGAAGTTCATGGTGAAACAAGAGATGTAAGATGCATGTCTTGTGGAAAAGTTTATCCCTTTTCTTATATGAAAGACCAAGTGGAAAAAAATATAATTCCACCTAAATGTAATTGTGGAGGAGTAATAAGGCCAAATGTTGTAATGTTTGGGGACATGATGCCTGATGATTTTACAAGGGCGGCACAAGATTTGGAAGATGCAGACCTTTTAATAGTTATAGGATCGTCCTTACAAGTTTCTCCTGTAAATTATTTGCCCAGATACGTTAAAAATTTAATTATAATTAACAATGATCCTACGCCTTTTGATTCCTATGCACAAGTAGTAATTCATGAACCTGCGGGAAAAACTTTAAAGAAAATTATAGAGGCTCTTAAATGATTTATGGTTCTTTTGCTGAAGTTTATGATGAACTTATGTGGGACTTAGATTATAAAAAACTTGCAAATTTTATTAAAGAAGAAATAGAGGGAAAGACAATTCTTGAAATGGCTTGCGGAACCGGAACAATTATAGAGCTTCTTGAAGATAAGTATGAGATGGAAGGTTTTGATCTATCGGAAGATATGCTTGCTATTGCAAGAAATAAAGTGAAAGCTCCCCTATATAAGTTAGATATAAAGAATTTTAATATGATGAAGACCTATGATGGAATTTTATGTCTATCGGACAGTTTGAATTATATTTTACAAACAGAAGACTTAGAAAATATTTTTAAAAATGTTTATAAACACCTAAACAATGAAGGCAAATTTATTTTTGATTTAAATACCCATGAAAAGTTTTTATCTATGGAAAAAATTTATGTGGATGAATCGGAGAATGCTTTTTATGTTTGGGAAGATTACTATGATGAAGATAAAAGACTCAATACTTATTATGTAAATTTTTTTATAAGGGATAAGGATAAGTATAAGAGAGTTACTGAAGAACATATTGAAAAAGCCCACGATTTAAAAAAAATAGAAGCTTATTTAAAAAGAGCGGGCTTTGATATAAAAAAATATAATGACTACAATAGAGAGGGTGACGTTAAAGGGTCTCATAGGATGACCTTTGTTTGTAAAAAATGGGAAAAATAATAAGTACAATTTCAAAAGATGGGCTTGTAAAAGCAAAATTTGCAGATACAGGAGATTTAGTAGAAGAAGCAAGAAAAATTCATAATTTATCTAAAACTGCTTCTGCAGCTCTTGGTAGGACTTTAACTGCTGCAGCAATTATGGTGAGTGGTTTAAAGAACAAAGAAGATTCCCTTACTGTAATTATTGCAGGAGATGGTCCGGGAGGAAGAATAGTTGCAACTTGTCAAAATGACGGTTATGTAAAAGGTTATGTGGAAAATCCTGACTTTGACTTACCTATAAGACAAAGTGATAATAAAATTGATGTTGCTGGTTTTGTGGGAAAGGGCCTTTTAAAAGTTACAATGGACCTTGGGATGAAAGAACCTTATGTGGGACAAGTTCCCTTAGTTAGTGGAGAGATTGCAGAGGATTTTGCAAATTATCTTTTAACCTCTCAGCAAATTCCTTCCGCTGTTGGACTTGGCGTTTTAGTAGATAAAGACTTGTCTGTTAAAAATGCAGGAGGATTTATTCTCGAGCTTATGCCAGATTGTCCAGAAGAAATTATAGAAAAAATTGAAAGTTCAATTATATCTCTTGGCAATATTACTTATTTATTGGAAAATTTTACTCATAAAGAAATTTTAGATAAAATTTACGGGGAAATTGAATATTCCATTTTAGAAGAAAAAGAAGTAAGTTACAGATGCAACTGCTCCAGAGAAAAAGTTGAAGATTCTTTAGAGTCTTTGGGAGAAAAAGAATTAAGGGAAATTATTGAAGAAGATGGTCATGCTCATGTTGAATGTTATTTTTGCAACAAGGAGTATGATTTTACAGAAGAAGAATTAAAAAATATACTAAAGAGGATTACAAAATGAATACTAAAAATACACGTTTTATAACAACTTGTGCAATTTCCATTGCACTTACTTATTTATTTACTTGGGTAGTTAGAGTTCCAGGACCTGTTACAGGAGGTCTTGTACATCTTGGGAATGTTCCATTTTTTATAACAAGCATCTTACTTGGACCTACACCTGGTGCCATAGCAGGAGCTGTTGGTATGGGACTTTTTGACATTACATCAGGATGGGGAGCTTGGGCGCCTATAACAATAATAACAGGAATTATAATGGGTCTAGGAATGGGAAAGATTACTCATAAAAAACTTTCTTTTAAGAAACTAATGGCTGCCTTTATATTTGCTCTTATAATTAAAGTTTGTGGATATTATATAGGAGAATGCATTATGTATAAGAGTATGGCTGCACCCCTTGCAAATATACCTGGAAATATTGTTCAAATTTTATTTGCATCAATTATTGTAACCTTAATAATAAATCCTATAAAAAAAGCTCTTACTTCTATGCACTTTGACTTAAACAATTAAAAAATAATAAAAAATAAACCTGCAAAATTTTGCAGGTTTATTTTTTTAAAATTCTATTGAATTTAAAATTTCTTTTAACTTTGGAATAATTTCCTCAAGAGTTCGATCAATCATAGGATTTTTAATTTTTCCAATTTCCATAAGTTTAAAGAAAGATTGAGATCCTCCCGCTTTACATAAAGTTAAATATTCAGAAAAAGCTTTTTTGTGATCCTCTAAATTCTTAATTAAATATTGAAAAGCACAAACTTGGGCAAGAGTATAATCAATATAATAAAAAGGAACTGCGAAAATATGACCTTGTCTAAACCAGAAAGTTCCCTTGTTTAAAAACTCATCATCATAATCAAGATCAGGTCTATATTTCATTTCTATTTCATGATATTTTTTCTTTCTTTCTTCAGGACTTACATCAGGGTTTTCATAGACAAAATGTTGAAACTCATCAACAGTAGCACCATAGGGCAAGAACTCTATGGCACCCTTTAAATGTCTGTATTTAAATCTATTTACTCCCTTACCGAAAAATAATTCCATCCAGGGCCAAGTGAAAAATTCCATGCTCATAGAATGAATTTCACAAGCTTCATAAGTTGGAAATCTATATTGAGAAATTTCATAATCCCTTGACATATACATTTGAAAAGCATGTCCAGCTTCATGAGTTATAACTTCAATATCACCTTGAGTGCCATTAAAATTTGAAAAAATGAAAGGCACTTTATACTTATCAAGGCCAGTACAATATCCGCCAGCTTCTTTTCCAGGCTTTGCCACAAGATCCATAAGTTCCATAGAGGTCATAAGATTAAAAAATTCGCCGGTTTCTTTAGAAAGCTCATTGTACATTTTTTTAGCATTTTCAACAATAAACCCTTCATCACCAATGGGATTTGCATTTCCTTCGTTAAAATCAATAGTCCAATCATAATATTTAAAATCTTTTATTCCGATTCTTTCTTTTTGAATTTTTCTAAGTTCAACTCCAAAGGGGGTAAAAGTTTTTAAAATATAGTCACGATATTTTTTTACATCTTTTGAATTGTAATCAGTTCTGTATAAAAATTTATATTGTAAATCAACATAATTTTTAAAGCCTAAAGCCTTAGCCATATTGTTACGAACTTTTACTAAATCATCATAAATTTTATCAAATTCTTCTTCATGGTCTTTAAAAAATTCATTTTGTTTTTTATAGGCATCTATTCTTATATCCCTGTCTTTACTTTCAAGATAGGGTTTCATTTGCGCAAGATTTAATACCTTACCATCAAATTCAATTTGTGCGGAAGCTATAAGCTTATCATATTTTGTAATAAGTTTATTTTCCTCTTGCATAAAGGGAATAGCTTCTTCCTTCATAACCAAAGAACAATCCAATAAATTTAAAAATTGTTCACCAGTAAGTTTTTTAAGTTCATTAAGATTTTTTGAACTTAAAATAATTTTTGCGACTTCCACATCTATATTTGCAACTAAGGGATATAAATCATCTATAAATTCCTTTTCTGCATCATAAAACTTATCCCTTGTATCAATGGAATGTCTTATGGAAACAAGAGTGCAATTAGTAGAAAAATCATCTTTATATTTTTCAAAATTTAAAATTCTTTTATACTGTTCTTTTACATCTAAATTATTAAAATCATCAAAATTTTCATGAAAGACTTTTTTATATTCATCAATGTTCGGTCTTTCATAGGGCATTTCTTTAAATTTCATATTTACCTCCAATTATTCTTTTTTTATGTTAACACAAAAATAAGTCTTTTTAAATTAAGGAAAATATACGAAATTAAAAATTTTTTTATTTTTTACTAATTTAGTACAATAATTTAAAAAATTTTATTTAAAAAGTTTAATTTAGTAATTTATAGGGGTATAATGTAAATGGAAGAAGTTTTAGAAAAAAAAGGAGGAAGATAAAATGGAAAAAGATTATAATTTTTTTGATCAATTATATGCTTCTCAAAAAGAAATGATTGATAGCTGGTCTAAAACTTTACAGGATTTTGGGGGAAGTTATGGAGTTCCTTTTAATGTAAAAAATCCTATGGAAACCTATGAAAAGTTTATCGGCTCTATGAAAGACAGTCCGTTTTTTTCTTATAGGGGAGATCCGTCAGAAGTTTTAAATAAAATAAAACAAGGATCTGAAGTTTACTATAAGATATATGACCTTTACAAAGAAATTTATGACAAAAATTTTAAGCCCACCCAAGAAAGAATGAAAAAAATTTTGAATGATTATGAAAAAAATGTAAGAAACTATATGGGAACTTACGTTTCTGCTTATCTTCCTAAAGAAGTTCAAGAAATGTTTGACAATGCCTATGAAATAAAAGATGCTTATGAAAAAACTATGACAAGTTTTTACGGACCTTGGGCTGACACTATTAAAAAAATGACAGATTCTTATGTTGAAGGTACTTTTAAGGATCCTGAAGGATTTTTAAAATATTTTGATGAATGGAAAGAAAACTATAACAAAACTTTCGGAAAACTTTTGAATATGCCCATGGTAGGTATTTCAAGAAAAACTCAAGAAGAAAGGCTTCAAACTTTAGATAAATATATAAGATTTATAACTTATACAGCTGAACTTACAGTAAAACTTCAAACAATTGTAAACGAAACAACTCAAAATGTAATTAAGGATTCTTTTAAGCTTCTTGAAGAAGGACAAGCTCCAAAGACTTTTGATGAATTTTATGATTTTTGGAAAACTTCTCTTTCAAATAATTTTGACAAAGTATTTTATTCAACGGAATTTTCAAAATTTTTAGGAAACTTTGTAGATTCAGTTTTAACTCTTAAAATTCAAATGGATAAAGTAATTGAAGATTCTTTAAAATATATGCCAGTACCTACAAATAAGGATATGGACTCACTTTATAAAACGGTGCATGAACTTAAAACCGAAATTAGAAAAATGAGAAGAGAATTTAGAGAGCATAAAGACGAAAGTGAACTTGACAAAGAGCCAAAAGCTGATAAATAAGGAGGCTATTAATGGACAATATGTTTAAAATGGATTATGCTCAAAACTTATCCCAAATGATGGAGACTCAAAAAAAGATGGCAAAGGGTTTGGAAACTTTAATGAATGTAGACTATTCAGGAGCTAATCAAACTCCAAAAGAACTTGTATTTCAAATGGATAAGATGAAACTTTATCATTATGAGCCAAGAGTTAAAGACATAACAAAAACACCTTTAATTGTAGTGTATGCCCTTGTCAACAAGGAATATATGATGGATTTGCAACCTGATAAATCTATGATGAGAAAACTTCTTGACGGTGGAATAGATGTTTATATTATAGACTGGGGTTATCCAACAGCTGATGACAGATATCTTACTTTAGGAGATTATATTAACGGATATATTGATGAAGCTGTAGAATTTGTAAGAAGAAAACATAAAATTCAAAAAGTCAATATAATGGGAATTTGCCAAGGCGGAACTTTTAGCTTTATATACACTTCACTTCATCAAGAAAAGGTAAAGAACCTTGTATCTTTAGTAACTCCAATAGATTTTTCAACTGACGACGGACTTTTGTTTAAATGGGGTCCATATTTAAATGCAGATAAAATTGTTGAAGCCTTTGGAAATGTTCCAGGAGATTTTATGAATGCAGGATTTGTATTATTAAAGCCTTTTGATTTAATGGTTGATAAATATGTAAGCCTTATTGATATTTTAGATGATGAAGAAAAGATGGCAAACTTCCTTAGAATGGAACAATGGATATTTGATTCACCTGACCAAGTTGGACAAGCCTATAAAGAATTCCAAAATGAAATGTATCATAACAATTCTTTAGCTAAGGGTGAACTTGTTCTTGAAGGCAAAAAAGTTGACCTTAAAAATGTAACTTGCCCAGTTCTTGTTATGTTAGGTAAAAAAGATAATCAAGTACCGCCTGATGCTACAAGACCTATACCTAAACTTATAGGTTCTAAAGATTGTGAACTTGTGGAAATAGATACAGGGCATATAGGACTTTTCGTTTCAGGAAGAAGTCAAAGAGAAGTAAGTCCGAAAATAATTAAATTCTTAAAAGAAAGAGATTAAATAGGCAAAAAATAAAAGAAATTAAATTAGCAGGCTTTGCCTGCTTTTTTTATAAAAAAAGTCTTGACTAATTAAAAGGGCTTATGTATAATATCCATGTTAAAGCCAAAGACAGTAGGGACTTATGTTTAAATATCCTACCGAGGTAAGAATTAAAGAAACGAAAATTCTATCTCACTGGCTTTAGTGGGATTTTTTATTTTATGGGGGTGAAACAATGAAAGAAGAGAAACTTCAAGGTAAACAAGCCCTAGTTGACGAAATTAAAGAAAAGATTCAAGGTGCACAAAGTATTGTACTTATGAATTATCATGGACTTAATGTAGAAGAAGTAACTGAACTTAGAGCTCAATTTAGAGAATCTAATGTAGATTACAAGGTTTACAAAAACACTATGATGAGAAGAGCTTTTAATGATCTTGGAATCACAGGATTTGATGAATTTTTAAAAGGACCATCATCAATTGCTTTTTCAATGGAAGATCCGGTTCCGGGAGCAAAAATTGCATCAAAATTTGCAGAAAGCCATGAAGCACTGGAAATTAAGTCAGGTTATGTAGACGGTAAGATTATCGATGTTAAAGAAGTTGAATCCCTTGCAAAACTTCCAGCTAAGGAAGTATTAATTGCACAAGTACTTGGTGGATTAAATGCTCCACTACAAGGATTTGCTAACGTATTAAACGCAAACTTAAAGGGACTTGCAGTAGTCCTTGGTGCTATCAGAGATAAGAAAGAATCTGAAGCAGCATAATTATTAATTAAATTGGAGGAAATAAAATGTCAGAAAAAGTAGAAAAATTAATTGAAGAAGTTAAAGGACTTACAGTTCTTGAATTATCAGAACTAGTAAAAGCATTAGAAGAAGAATTTGGTGTATCAGCAGCAGCACCTGTAGCAGTTGCAGCAGCAGCACCAGCAGGCGGAGCAGCAGCACCAGCAGCAGAAGAAAAATCAAGCTTTGATGTAGTTATTACAGAAGCAGGACAAGAAAAAGTTAAAGTTATTAAAGTAGTTAAAGATATTACAGGACTTGGACTTAAAGAAGCAAAAGCTCTTGTAGACGGAGCACCTAAGGCTGTAAAAGAAGGCGTTTCTTCTGATGAAGCTGATCAAATTAAAGCTAAACTTGAAGAAGTTGGAGCAACTGTAGAAGTTAAGTAATATAACTTATAAAAAATACCGTGATTTTGCGGTATTTTTTTTATTTAAAAACATAAAAATTAAATTGTAAATTTTTATTAAAAAAAATATAAAAACTCTTTAAAAATATTTTCTTGTATATTATTTTTTTTACCTCTATAATTAATGTGTCAGGGGAGCTTTTGCTGAGATTAGGATTTCCTTAAACCCTTTGGACCTGAACAGGTAATGCTGTTTGGGAAAAGTCTGCCTCTATTTGTAGAGGTTTTTTTTATGTAATTTTATAAGGAGGTAATTTTATGAAAATTTCTATTGCGATACAAGTTTTGCCTACAACTAAAGAAGCAAGCTCAAAATCTGTTGTTGAAGTTGTAGATAAAGTCATTGAATACATTGAAAGTCAAAAAGTAAATCATATAGTAACACCTTTTGAAACGGTAATAGAATTAGATGATTTTAATAAAGCTTTTGAAATTTTAAAAAATTGCGTAAAACTTGCAGGAGATTTATCGGAGCAAGTGGCATGTTATAGCAAAATATTTTATTCTGAACAAGGAATCCTGACAATTGATGAAAAAATCGGCAAATATCAAGGATAATTTATCTGCTGCTTCTCTGATAATAGTAATTTTAATAATTTGGCAAATTGTAACCCAAACAGGTCTTGTAGGTCCATTTTTACTTCCTAAACCCTTGGATGTGGTTAAGGCATTTATTTATGATATGCCTACAATTTCATCTCATCTTTTGACAACTCTATCAGAAGCTTTTTTAGGACTTTTTTTGGGAGTTTTGTTAGGATTTATAGCTGCTTTAATGATGGATTTTTCAGATGGAATCTATCATGCTCTTTATCCTATATTGGTTCTTACTCAAACTGTTCCTACGGTTGCCATTGCACCTCTTTTGGTTCTTTGGATGGGATACGGTATTTTGCCTAAAATTGTTTTAATTGTAATAGTAACATTTTTTCCAGTTGCTATAAGCTTGCTTGAAGGATTTAAGCAAGTTGACGTGGATAAAATAAAACTTTTAAAGGCTATGGGAGCGGATAAATTTAAAATTTACAGGTATATTAAGCTTCCTGAAAGCATGGGAAACTTTTTCAGTGCTTTTAAAATTGCAGTTTCTTATTCTGTAGTTGGAGCTGTAATCGCTGAATGGCTTGGAGGCTTTAAGGGCCTTGGCGTTTATATGATAAGAGTTCAAAAAAACTATTCTTTTGACAAAATGTTTGCGGTTATTTTTTTGATATCAGGCATCTCTTTAATACTTATGAAACTTGTAAGTATACTTCAAAAGAAAATGATGCCCTGGATTAAGGAGGAAAAATGAAAAATTTAAAAAAAGCATTAATAATTGCTTTAGCAGGAATTACTTTAATGGGGTGTTCAAACACAAAACCCCAAGAAAATAAAAAAGAAGGAGAAAAAAATCAAGAACAAAAAGTTGAAAAGGTAAGCTTTCTTCTTGATTGGCAACCTAATGTAAATCATGCAGGACTTTATGCAGCAATAGATAAGGGATTTTTTGCAGAAGAAGGAATTGAAGTTGAAGTTAACCAACCTCCTGCAAATGGAGCAGAAGCTTTAATAGCTTCAGGAAAAGCTGACTTCGGTATATCTTTTCAAGATACAATAGCACCGGCATTTGCCAGCGATAAACCTCTTCCTGTTACAGCAGTTGCTGCAATAATTAATCATAATACTTCAGGAATTGTTTCTGTAAAAGATAAAAACATAAAATCACCTAAAGATATGGAAAATCACAATCATTCAACTTGGGGACTTCCTGTGGAACAAGCAATTTTAAAACAAGTTGTGGAAGATGACGGAGGAGATTTTTCAAAAGTAAACTTAGTTCCAGGAGATGTAACAAATACTCTTGCAGCAATTCAAGGAAAAGACATTGATACCGTTTGGATTTTTTATCCCGTTGACGGTGTAGCAGCTGAAGTTAACAATATCCCTATAAATTATTTTGCCTTTAAAGATATAAATCCAGTATTTGACTACTATACACCTATTCTAATTGCCAATAACGACTTTTTAAAGAATAAAGAAGATGTGGCTAAAAGATTTATGCGTGCCTTAATAAAAGGATATGAATTTGCAATTAAAAATCCTGATGAAGCAGCAGAAATTCTTGTAAAACAAAATCCGGAACTTGATAAAGAACTTACAAAAAAAGGTATGGAATATATAGCTGATAAGTATCAAGCAGACGCTGAATATTTTGGACAAATTAACGGACAAAGATGGAATAATTTTTATGCTTGGCTTTGGGAAAATAAATTAATTGATAAAGAAATTCCTAAAGATTTCGGTTATACAAATGATTTTGTAAATCCTGAAAAATTAAAATGAGTGAAGAAAATATAATTTTAAAGGTTGAAAATGTAGATAAGTCTTTTGATGAGAAAAAAGTTCTTGAAGATATAGATATATATTTAAACAAGGGAGAGCTTATCTCCCTTGTAGGAGTTTCCGGAAGCGGAAAAACAACTTTATTTAATATTATTGCAGGTCTTTTAAAACCAGATAAGGGAAAAGTTTTTTTAAAGGGACAAGATATAACGGGTATTTCAGGAAAAGTTTCTTATATGCTACAAAAAGACCTTCTTTTGCCTTACATGTCAATAATTGACAATGTAGGACTTCCTCTTGTACTTAGGGGAAAAAATAAAAAAGAAGCAAGAGAAGAAGTAAAAAAATTTTTTAAGGAATTCGGACTTGAAGGCACAGAAAATTTTTATCCCTCAGAGCTTTCTGGGGGCATGGCACAGCGTGCAGCACTTTTAAGGACCTATGTCTTCAGCAATGAGGTTGCCCTTCTTGATGAGCCTTTCAGTGCCTTAGATGCCATAACAAAATCATCGATTCATAAATGGTATAAAAATATTATAAAAGATATAGGACTTTCTACAATTTTTATAACTCACGATATAGAAGAAGCCATAAAACTTTCAAACAGAATTTATATCTTGGGAAAAAATCCCGGGAAAATTATTGAGGAGCTTAAAATTGAAGAGGGCTTCGGACAGAATTATTTTGAAAATAAAAAATTTATAGAATATAAAAAATATATTATAAATAAACTGGATAAAATAGAAGCAAATGAAGATTAAAAAATCCTCCTTAGGAAATTTCCTAAGGAGGATTTTTTAATACTTTAAGAATTTTTTTCAGAATCTTTGTCAATAATTACATTTTCGGATTTTTCTTC
Source organism: Peptoniphilus koenoeneniae (assembly GCF_030812875.1). Taxonomy (NCBI): domain Bacteria; kingdom Bacillati; phylum Bacillota; class Tissierellia; order Tissierellales; family Peptoniphilaceae; genus Peptoniphilus; species Peptoniphilus koenoeneniae. Next base: position 115,454 of record NZ_JAUSTN010000002.1, on the reverse strand, counting down.
TTTCAATTCTTTTTTCAAATCTTCAAGACTTGTTTTTTTAGAAGCCTTATTTAAATCTTTAATATAATCTTTTAGATCCGCCATATTATTTTCTTTTTCAGCCTTTGCTTCAACATTAATATTGTTTAGATAAGTATTTAAATTAATATGCTCATCATCATACAAATTTTTAATAATCTCATCAATGTTGGGAGTGTTTTTTCTAACAAGGGCGGTTCTGATTTTTGAAAGGATATCAAATTTTTGAGGATTGTATGAATTTGTAAGTTTTTCAATATCTTCAAAAACTATATTTTCAAGGGAAGTATTATTTGAATCACTAGAAACTCCAAGTGTGATTTGACCTATGGAAGATGATTTCATAAAATTAAAAGAACTTTCACTTAAAATATCTTCGCGTTCATAGGGAATATTATTTTTCTTAGCCCTATTTTCAAGAGCTGCATTAACTTTCATATCCATAGTTGCAATTATGCAATAGTCAAAATCAAAGAAGATAAATTTTTCGTCAACAATCATTTCTTTAATTAAAAGTCTTTCAGGATTTTCCTTTGCAAGATTCCAAAGCTCATCAATTATTTTATCACTGACCAAATAAATTTTAAATTCAGTTTCTAAAAGAGTCTTTACTCTTTCAAGTACAATTTCTCCTCCGCCAAAGACAATTATACTTTTGTTTTTAGTATCGATTGTAATAGGTAAGTATCTCATATTTCCTCCTTGGTTAATTATATCACAATGATAATATAAGTCATGTATTAATTTTTTATATTTGCAATTAACTTGTAATAAAATCAAAAATTAAGCTGTGGTATAATATAAGTACGAATGGAGGTATATAATGAAAAATTTAAAAAAGATAGTTGCATGCACTCTTGCCGCAGCCACTCTTATCCCTGGTGCAGCATTTGCTAAAAGCTTTAGCGATGTTAAAAGTAATGGACCTTATGGGTGGGCATATGATGCAATAGATGTTTTAAGTGACAGATCTATTATTGCAGGATATCCTGACGGAAAATTTAAGCCAGATAAAGAAGTTTATTTTCTTGAAACTTGTTCTCTCCTAAAAGGAATTATGAATCCTTCAGATACTGAAACTAAAACTGCATTAAATAAATACAAAGATTTACTTAATAAATTAAAAGTTGATGATTGGGCTAAAGAGGCCGTTGCAGTTTGTCTTTATAGAGATGTTTTCAGCGAAGATACTTTGAAGATAGCACATAATAATAAAATGTTTGATGCTAAAAAAATTGAAGTTCCTTATAGAAAAGATATTGCTGTATTTTATGCAAAGGCTTTAAAGCTTAAAAGAGATTCAGACCACAGCGTCTTAAAACACAAAGATATTGGAAATTTAAAAGATTTCACTAAAGATTATCTTACAAGCCTAGTAAAAGCAAACATATTTACCGCAACAGGTTCAAACGGTAAATTTGAAGGTGAACGTGGAATAAGACGTTCTGAAATGGCAATAATAACAAAAGCATCTTATGATTATACAGCTAAACAAGAAGTAGAAACTATAAGCGGAAAAGTTTTACTTGCTTCAACTGTAAATGATATGAACAGAGTTATTATTGAAACATCTATAAAGAGATATTCTTTTGCCTATGACGCCAACACAAAAGTTACTTCAAATGGAAAAGTCCTTTCTACAAAAGATATTAAAGAAGGACAAACTGTAAAAATTTCTTATGTTCAAGGAAACATAAATGGAGTCGAAGGACTTGCAAAAGAAATTGAAATAACTGACATTATGGAAGGTTTCGTAGGATATGTAAGTGACATTTCAAGTAATGGATTTACTGCAAGATATGCAAGTAATTCTACAAATGTTGATTATACAAAATCTGAATCAATTCCTACAACAAATATAGGTTCTTATTATTTGGAAACACCAGCAAATATTTACATCTTAGGCTACAAATCAAACTTAGGACAAATAAAAGCTGGAGATCTTATTGAATATAAGACAAACTCTCAAGGTAGAGTAACTGATTTATATGTAACTCCAAGAACTGGAAATGTTTCAGGTTTAATTAAATCTATAGGCAATGTTTTACCTAATTCACAAATAAGAGAATTTACTTTAACTTTAAATGACGGAAGAGATTACAAATTCTATGCAAAAGTTGATTCTTACGGAAAAAATCCGCTTTTAGATAATAAAAAAGTTGGAGATAATTTCTACGCTCCTACAAACTTCAGGTATATAGGAGAAAACTTAGTAAATCAAAATCAAGGTGCTACAGTTTTCGGAAAAATAACTGATTTTTCTATAGACAATGCAAGAAATGCAGGAACTTTAACAATTGCAGATTATGCTACAAATAGAAGCTATTCCTATAACATTGTAAATAACAATGCTTATTGGGGAATGTCAGACTCTAAAATAACTAGCATTTCTGGAAATAATCTTAGAAGCGGAAATGTTTATGCTATTTTAACTTTAAAAGGTAATAACATAGAAACTATGAGATTTTTTGATAACAGCTATGATTCAAGAGGTTACGGAATTTATAAAGTTACAGCTTTTAAAGGAAGAGATAATCTTTCTAGCCTATACCAAAAAGATCTTTTCACAATTATAAATTCTCAACAAATAGTTTCCAATACAAATTTAAGAACTTTAGATAGAGAAACTTTTGAAGCTCAAAACATCAATCTAAGAGATGGAGAAAGAGGAGATTTCATAGTTGTAGTTCAAGAAAACCTAAACTCTTATAGACCTATTTATATCACCCCTGTAATGTATTTATATGGAGTATCTAATAATCCTTATTATAGCAATGGGGGAGGACGCATCTTAGATATAAGATAAAATTAAAAAATTATCAGCCTTAAAATTAAGGCTGATTTTTTTTACCTTCATCTTAAGGGCTCTTTATTTTCAATAATATATAATGTGTTATAATTAAAAAATGGAGGTTTTTATGAAAAATAAAATTTTATATAGATTAAGTATCTTAGGCTTATCCCTATCTTTACTGCCAGCTTCAGTTTTTGCTGCAGAATATAAAGATTTAAAAAAAGACGGACCATTTTCTTGGGCTTATCCACAAATTATTGATTTATCTGAAAAAAATTTACTTTCAGGTTTTCCTGATGGAAATTTTAAACCTGAAAATCCTGTTTCTTTTTTAGAAACTTTAAAAATAATTGAGAGCATTTCAAAAGTAAGTCCAGAAGAGGCTGAACAAATAAAAAATTTACAAATTGATTTAAGTAAGTATTCTATACCCTTATGGGCAGATAGTGCGGTTAAATTTAATTTAGTAAGAGGAACAATAAGTGAAAAAACTCTTGAGGCAGGGAAAAAGGGCGGATTTATAGAAAATAAAAAGTATCCAGACAGAAATTCAATTGTAGTTTATCTTGGAAGAGCTTTTAAACTCAATAAATATGGAGACACATCTCTTTTAAAACATAAGGATTTATTTGATACTCCTTACATTTCTCAAGGTTATCTTGCAAGTCTTGTAGAACTTGGAATTTTTTCTGATTCAGGAAGTGACGGAAAGTTTTTGGGAAAAAGATATGTAAGAAGATCGGAAATGGCGGTTATTATGGATAAGATTTTAAAAACAAATCCAGAAATTTTAAAGGCATCTTCTTCAGTTATAGACAAAAACAGTGAAAAAATTCAAAATTCTAAAGAAATTCAAGGAAAATTAGTTGATATAAGAGATGATATTTTAACAATTGAACATGATGGAACTATGGAAAATTATAAGTCTTCTGTAAAAATTGACATAAGTAAAATTGGAAGCATATTTAAATTTACTATTGAAGATGGAATTGTTAAAAATTATTTTGAAGATATAAGTTCCCAAAATATGGTTTTTCCTGCAAATATTAAAATAAAAAATATTGAGAAGGAAGATTCAAGATATAAGAGTCTTGTGGAAATTTTAAATATATCTTTAAATTATAAGGGGCCAAGAGAATTTGTATATTATTTTGACAGGTCTCTTGAAAAAGACAAAGAGTATTTTTCAAATATTGAAATTGTTAATGGAAATGTAACAAAGGTAGACATAAATTGACAAATTGGAAAGAAAGAACTGAAAAAGTAATCGGAAAAGATGGAAGTGAAAAGCTTAAAAATTCATCAGTTATTGTATTCGGCTTAGGTGGAGTGGGTTCCTATGTGGCAGAATCTTTAGCAAGGGTAGGCCTAGGAAGAATAGGTATAGTTGATAGAGATTTTGTTGATATAACAAATAAAAATAGGCAACTTATAGCTTTGGATTCAACTTTAGGTTTAGATAAGGTCAGTGTATTAAAAAAAAGACTTTTAGATATAAATTCTGAAATTATAGTTGAAGCTTATAAAATAAATTATAGTGAAACCAGCCAAAGTTTAATTGATCTTAAAAATTATGATTTTATTGCAGATGCCATTGATGATGTTAAAGCTAAGCTACTTTTAATTAAAAATGCAGAAGAAAATAAGATTCCTATTATTTCATCAATGGGAACGGGTAATAAATTAGATCCATCAAAACTTATAATTACAAAAATCTCAAAAACTCATACGGATCCTCTGGCAAGGCGTATGAGAAAATTGCTAAAAGATATTAATTTAGATCCCATTGTAATTTATAGTACGGAAAAGCCAAATAATTTATCGGAAGATAAAAGAACTCCAGGTTCAACACCATTTGTTCCTCCGTCTGCAGGCTTAATGATTGGATCATATATTGTAAGGGAGTTATTAAAGTGAGCTATTTAGAAGAACTTAATGAAAGACAAAGAGAAGCGGTTTACCAAACTGAGGGTCCTCTTTTAATTCTTGCAGGAGCAGGATCTGGCAAGACAAAAGTTGTAACCAGTAAAATTGCATATTTAATAGAGCATTTAAATGTTTTTCCTTCTAAAATTTTAGCCTTTACCTTTACCAATAAAGCTGCTGGAGAAATGAGAGATAGGGTTGAAAAACTTCTTATGACTGATGCTTCAAAAATGTGGATTGGAACTTTTCACTCAATTTGCGTAAGAATTTTAAGGATGAATATTGATAGACTTGGCTTTAGTAAAAACTTTACTATTTATGACACCCATGACCAGGTAACTTTACTTAAGGATATTATAAAGAGAAGAAATTTAAACGGTGAAATGTTTAAACCTAAGGCTATAATTTCAAAAATTTCATCTTTAAAAAATGAAGGAGTAAGTCCTAAAGAATTTCTTAAAGAAAACGGGGAAAACTTTTACGATAAAATCTTAAGTGAGATTTATGAAGATTATAATTCATCTTTAAAGACCAACAATGCTTTAGATTTTGATGATTTGATTATAAAAACTGTTGAACTTTTAAGGGATTCTATTGAAGTTAGAAACTATTATAGGGAAAAGTTTGATTATATTTTTGTTGATGAGTATCAGGATACCAACAAAATGCAGTATTTTTTAATAAGGTATTTATCAAGAGAAAATCCAAATTTAACTTTAGTAGGAGATAATGACCAATCCATTTATAAGTGGAGAGGGGCGGATATTTCAAATATTTTAAATTTTGAAAAAGATTATAAGGATGCAAAAGTTATTTTACTTGAGCAAAATTATAGGTCGACGGGAAATATTTTAAGAGCTGCAAACTCAGTAATAAAAAATAATTCAGATAGGTATAAAAAGAATTTGTGGACTTCTCAAGAGGATGGAAAAGATGTGGAATATGAAAGATATGAACATTCTATTGAGGAGGACAGGGGTGTTGTAAATAAAATTGAGCAATTAAATTATAAGGGCAGATCTTTTGATGAGTTTGCAATTTTATATAGGACTAACGCTCAATCAAGAGGCTTTGAAGATATGCTCATGAGAGAGGGAATTCCATATAAGATCATAGGCGGTCTAAGGTTTTATGATAGAAAAGAGGTTAAGGATATTCTTGCCTATTTAAGGCTTCTCGTAAATGAAAATGATGATGTTTCTTTAAAGAGGATAATAAATACACCTAAAAGGGGCATAGGTTTAACAAGCCTTGAAAAACTTGAAGAAGCTGCCCTTCGTGAAAATATAAGTATTTTAAAAGTCATTGAAGATGCTGATAAATATGACTTTGGGAAAAATAAGAAGATAAATGATTTTAAGGAAATAATAGAAACCTTAAAGGACAAGGCACTAAATTTAGATCTGCCTTCTCTTATTGAAGGAGTTATTATTGATTCAGGCTATTTAAGTGATTTGCAGAAAGATAAAAGCTTAGAAAGCAGAACGAGGATTGAAAATTTAGAGGAGTTTGTTTCCGCTGCAAAAGATTTTGAAAAAGAAGTTGCGGGAGCAAGCCTGGAAGAATTTCTTGCCATGGTTTCTCTTTTGTCTGATGTTGATAAAACTGATGAGAAAAGCGGAGTAAAACTTATGACAGTTCATGCTGCTAAGGGATTGGAATTTCCTGTTGTTTTTTTAGTGGGCATGGAAGAAAATATCTTTCCTTCTTTTATGAGCATGGAAGAAGACGAAGACGTGGAAGAGGAAAGAAGACTTTGTTATGTTGCCATAACAAGAGCCGAGGAAGAATTATATATATCTTCAGCAAAGGCGAGAAACAGGTTTGGAAACACTCAATTTAATAGGGAATCCAGATTTATTGATGAAATGGGAGATATTAAAAAGATTTCCTGTGAAGAAAAAAATAACGTTGAAGTTATTGATTTTACAAAAACAAATAAAGATAAGGGTGAAGATTTATTAAGATATCCTATATGGAAAAGTCAAAAACCGGAAATGAGTAAGGAAAATAAAAATATAAATATAGGGGATAAGGTGAGACATAAAACTTTCGGTCAGGGAATGATTGTTGCTAAAACGAAAAAAGGAAATGATTATGAAGTTGTTATTTCTTTTGACAAGGGAGGAATAAAAAGACTTATGCTTTCCTTCGCACCTTTGGAGTTGATAAAATGAAAGATAGATTAAGAGAACTTGTAGATAGACTTAATGAATTGGGATACCACTACTATACTCTTGATGAACCTTTAGTAAGTGATAAGGAATATGACATTTTATATGATGAACTTGTAAAACTTGAAAAAGAAAGAGGCATTGTTTTAGAAGATTCACCTACAAAAAGAGTTGGAGGACAGGTTTTAAAGGGCTTTGTAAAACACACTCATATAAGCCCTCTTTATTCCATGGATAAGGCTCAAAGTTTTGAAGCTTTAAAAAATTGGGAAATTAGAAATAAAAGACTTTTGGAAAGCCTTAATATTAATGAAAAACTTGATTATGTTATAGAGCTTAAATTTGACGGGCTCACAATTAATTTAACTTATGATGGGGGATTTTTAGTAAATGCTGCTACAAGGGGAAATGGACTTGTAGGAGAGGAAATTTTACCTCAGATAAAAACCATAAAATCTATTCCTCTTAAAATTGATTATAAGGGAAAAATGGAAGTTCAAGGGGAAGGATTAATGCCCTATGATGCCTTTTATAGATACAATAAAGAAAATGAAGAGCCTCTTAAAAATGTAAGAAATGCTGCTGCAGGAGCCTTGAGAAACTTAGATTCAAAGGTTACTGAAAGTAGGCATTTAACTGCTTATTTTTACAATATAGGTTATATTGAAGGAAAAACTTTTGAGTCTGACATAGAAATGAAAAAATTTTTAAAGGACAATAGATTTAAGGTAAATTCAATTTATTATCATGTTTTTTCCATTGATGAGGCTATAGAAAAAATAAATCACATAGGAAAAATAAGAGATGATTTAGATGTTCAAATTGATGGGGTAACAATAAAAATAAATGATATGAAAATCAGACAGGCTTTGGGCTACACAAATAAATTTCCAAGATGGTCCATAGCCTACAAGTTTGAAGCGGAAGAAATAACCACAAAGCTTTTAGATGTAGTTTGGAATGTGGGAAGGAGTGCAAAGGTTACTCCCTCTGCTATTCTGGAACCGGTGGACATAGGCGGAGCTACTATTACAAGAGCAACTCTAAACAATTATGATGACATCTTAAGGAAAAAAGTTGAGTTAGGCTCAAGGGTTTTAATAAGAAGAAGCAATGATGTTATTCCTGAAATTTTAGGAGTAGTGCCCAGCGATGAAAAAACTATTCCTATTGAAAAACCGACACATTGTCCATCTTGTGGAGCGGAGTTGTATCAGGACGGGGTTCATATATTTTGTCCCAATACCTTATCCTGCATTCCTCAACTTGTTTCAAGGATTGTTCATTTTGCTTCAAGAGATGGTATGAATATAGAAGGTTTAAGTGACAAAACAGCCCTTAAACTTTTATCGGATTTAAATATAAAAGAAGTTCCCATGTTATATAAACTTGAACTTAAAGATTTAATGAAACTTGAAGGTTTTGGAAAAAAGAAAAGCCAAAATCTTTTAGATGAAATAGAAAAAAGTAAAGATGTGGAACTTGAAAACTTTATATATGCCTTGGGAATTCACAATGTAGGCATAAAAACTGCAAGAGATCTTGCAAAAAACTTTGAATCTTTTGAAAATTTATCCAAGGCTAAAGAAGAAGACCTAAAGGATATAGGAGATATAGGACCTATAACAGCTCATGAGATTGTAGAATTTTTTAAAGATAAAAAAATTAAAGAGGCTCTTGATGAATTAATTGAGTATGGAGTAAAAAGCCACTACACAAAAATACAAACAGAAAATAATTATTTTAAAGATAAAATAATAGTTCTTACAGGAGCTTTATCAAGGCCAAGAAAAGAAATTGAAAATGAGCTTTTAGGTTTAGGAGCAAAAGTGACAGGATCAGTAAGCAAAAAAACTGATTTGGTTATCATAGGAGAAAGTCCTGGTTCTAAGGCAGATAAGGCACAAAGTCTTGGTATAGAAATAATAGATGAAGATGAGTATAATAAGCGGAGGTAACAATGAAGCTTGAGGAAATTAAACACATAGCAGATATTGCTCAGATTGAATTTTCAGAAGAGGAGCTTAAAAACTTTGAAGAAGATTTTTCTGAAACTATGAATTTAATTGATAGTATTGCTAAGATTGACACTGAGAATATAGAAGGAGTTTTTCAGGTCAACGGAACAATTAATAATTTAAGAGAAGATAAGGTAAAAGAATCTTTAGATGTGAAGGATGCTACTGAAAACACAGCAGAAGAAAAATACGGATTCTTTAAGATTATAAAGTTTGTGGAGTAAAATATGAATTTAACAGAATTATCCCTTGAACAACTTTGTCAGGGTTATAGAAAAAAAGATTTTTCAGTTACTGAAGTTACAAGGGCATATATAAAAAATATTGAAGAAAAAGACGGAGAAATAAATGCTTACATTACTAAGACAAATGATCTTGCTTTAAAGAGGGCAAAAGAACTTGATGAAGGAAATTTTGACCTTCCCCTATATGGAATTCCTCTTTCCCTTAAAGATAATATTTCTTTAAAAGATGTAAGAATGACTTGTGGATCAAAAATGCTTGAAAACTATATTTCTCCCTATGACTCTTCTGTAAGTAAAAAAGTAAAAGAAGCAGGAGCTGTCATTTTAGGAAAGACAAATATGGATGAATTTGCCATGGGGGCGACAACAAGAAGTTCCTATTTTGGCTATACAAAAAACCCCTTAAATACAAAACTTGTACCAGGAGGTTCATCAGGAGGAAGCGCAGCTTCTGTTGCATCAAATACAGCTCTTGTTTCAGTGGGAACTGATACAGGAGGATCTACAAGACAACCTGCAAGCTACTGTGGTATTGTAGGGATAAAACCCACTTACGGAAGTATTTCAAGATATGGAATTTCCACTATGGCAAATACTTTTGATTCTCCGGGAACAATGGGACATTCCGTTGAAGATGCAACAAGTCTTTTAAAAATTTTAGTTGGAAGAGATAAATTAGATGCAACAAGTCTTGGAAATGAATCCATTGAAAAAATTGATTTAAAAAATTTAGATGAAACTTATTTAAAAAACAAAAAAATTGCAATTCCAAAAATTTATATGGAAATGGATTTAAAAGAAAATGTTATGTCTGAATTTGAAAGGGCAATAAAAAAATTCCAAGATTTAGGAGGAAAAGTTGAAATAATAGACCTTCCCTATTTAAAATATGTAATAGAAACTTATCACATTCTCGTAAATGGAGAAATAGCTCCTAATATGGCAAGATTTGATGGCCTTAGATTTGGACACAGAACAAAGGAATATGGAAGTATTGAAGAAATGTATAGAAAATCAAGGGGAGAAGGATTCGGAAAAGAAGTAAAAAAACGTATTATGATAGGAACTCATATACTTAGCTTGGATCTTGCAGAAGACTACTATTATAAGGCTTTAAAAGTAAGGGGACTTATAAAAAGAGATATGGATATGGCTCTAAAAGATCATGATTTTATTTTGAGTCCAACTTCACCTATGCTTCCCTTTGAACTTGAAAGTAATATGTCCAGTGTTGAAGTTTATCAAGCTGATATGTTTACAATTCCTGCAAATATGGCGGGCTGCCCATCTCTTTCAATTCCAATGCCCATTAAAGATGGCCTTTCAGTAGGAATTGAACTTACAGGAAAAAGATTTGAAGACGATGTAATTATTAATTGTGCCCATATATTTGAAAGGAGTTTTAAATGAAATATAAGACAATAGTAGGTCTTGAAATACACGTTGAGCTTTCAACTAAGACAAAAGCCTTTTGCTCTTGCGAAAATGCCTACGGAAAAGAACCCAACACTTTAACTTGTCCTGTTTGTTTAGGACTTCCGGGAGGACTTCCAGTATTAAATGAAAATGTTGTAAAATATTCTGTTATGGCAGGTCTTGCCTTAAATTGCGAAATAAAAAATCACAGTAAATTTGACAGAAAAAATTACTTTTATCCCGACCTTACAAAGGGCTTTCAAATAACACAAGATGACCAGGCAATTTGCTATGATGGTTACATTGAAATAGAAGGCCAAGAGGGGCCAAAAAAAGTTGGAATTTATAAAATACAAATGGAAGAAGACACAGGTAAATCTCTTCACATGGAAGAAGATACCCTTATGGATTACAACAGATGCGGTGTTCCTCTTATAGAAATTGTAAGTAAGCCCGATATGAATAGCGGAGCTGAAGCAAGAATGTTTCTTGAAAATTTAAAGAGCACCCTTGTGTACTTGGGAATAAGTGACTGCAAAATGGAAGAGGGTTCCCTAAGATGCGATGTAAATGTAAATGTCATTGATACTGAAAGTGGTAAAAAAACAAAAGTTACTGAAGTTAAAAATTTAAACTCTTTTAGAGGAGTAGAAAAAGCAATTGACTTTGAAGTTGAAAGACACATTGGTCTTCTTGAAAAGGGAGAAGAAGAATTAAGGACCACAAGAAGATGGGATGATGCAAACAATAAAACTGTGCTTATGAGAATAAAATATACAGTTGCAGATTATAGATTTGCACCGGAAGGAGATTTACCGCCTGTTGAAATAAGCGATGAATACATTGAAGAAATAAGAAGATCCATGCCGGAGCTTCCTAAAGAAAAAAGTCTTAGATTTGTAAAAGAATATAAACTTCCAAAATATGATGCTGAAGTTTTAACATCTACAATAGAACTTGCAGATTATTATGAAAAACTTGTAGAAAAATTTGATGACTATAATATGGCAAGTAATTGGATGATGACAGAAGTTTTAAGAAGAGTGGATTTGCAAGGTGATGAAAAATTTAAAACTCCTTTTGAAGTAGAAGATCTGAAAATTTTACTTGAACAAATAAAAGAAAACAAAATTAACAATAATGCAGGAAAAAAAGTTTTGCGAGAAATGTTTGAAACAGGTAAAAAACCCCTTGATATTATAAAGGAAAAAGGTCTTATACAAATAAGCGATACAGGGGAGATAGAAAAAATAGTTGATAAAATTATTTCAGAAAATCCTCAATCCATAGAAGATTACAAAAATGGAAAAGACAGAGCTTTAGGCTTCTTAGTAGGACAAGTTATGAAAGCTTCAAGAGGAAAAGCAAACCCTCAATTAGCAAATAAAATGATTCTTGAAAAATTAAAAAACATATAATAAAATGTGTTGCAGATTTCTGCAACATGGGAAGATGTCAGAGTGGTCTAATGTGCTTGTCTCGAAAACAAGTGGGCTTTCGGGCCTCGGGAGTTCGAATCTCCCTCTTCCCGCCAAAAAAGGAAGCATATTTTGATAGAAAAATGTGCTTCCTTTTTCCTTGCCAAAAAGCATTGATTTCAAGGGATTTCAACATTTAGCGACATAAGTTAGTCTGCCCTGGTGCGCTTTACGAGACGGGCTTTTCTTGTTTTTGCTTGGCTGCGTGAAGTTCATCGAATAAAAAGGTTTGCTTTGTGGGTAAAGGTCGACTTTATTTTATAAATATCTTTCCATACACAATACATGTAGAATCAGTTTCTCTTCTTGAGAAAATAAAATAAATATTTAAAAGCAAGCAGATCCGTGAAGGGTCTGTTTTTAATATAAGTGATAATGTTATACTATAAGTGTAATTATTGGATAGTAGCATCAAATTGCTTATAGACAAATGATACAGAACAAATTAATTTAATAGATTTCAAAGTAAGTACATGAGAGGGTTAGAATGAAGAGTGTTTTGATTATAGAAGATAATAAAGAAATTGCTTTACAAATGGAAAAGTATTTGGTTAATAATGGTTATGAAGTAGAGATTGCATCATCTTTTTACGAAGCAAGCTATAAGATGAATGTAGACATGGATGTGGCACTACTTGATATAAATCTACCAGATAAAGACGGTCAACATTTGATTAAAAAGTTAAAAGATAAGAACATAAGAGTCATTGTAACAACAGTAAAAAACGATGAAGATTTTATAATTGCATCTCTTGATAAGGGAGCAGATGATTACTTAACAAAGCCTTTTTCTCTTGCAATATTAAGGGCAAGAATTGATGCAGTTTTAAGGACAATACCTTTAACTCAAGACAAAAAAGTCACTTACAAGGATATAAAAATAGATTTAAAAGAATCAAAAGTTTATTTTAAAGGTAAGCAAATAGAGCTAACTCCACTTGAGTATGAAATCTTAGTCTTATTTATTAAAAATCCTCATCGAGTTTATACCAGAGGCCAGCTGTTAGAAATGTTTTGGGAAGACAGGGATAGGTTTGTAAATGACAATACTCTCACATCTACTATTAAGAGAATCAGAGAAAAGCTTGATAGGGAAGTTATCACTACTGTCAGAGGAATTGGATATAGGATGGATTAGATGATATATGTATTTTGGATAATAAGTCTGGGACTTCTTTATTATTTTTTAGAATCAAGAAAGAAAAATAGGATAAATGACCTCATAAAATTGATAGAAAATATGAAAAATCAGGACTACAAAATTCCTATGAAGCAAGATGATTTTTCAATTTTAGAGGATAAAATTTACAAGCTTTTTATAGAAATAGTAGAAGCCAAAGAGACGACCACTAAAAATAGCGAAAAGCAAATAGAATACCTAGAAGATATTGCCCATCAGATAAAAACTCCAATTACTTCTATGATTTTTTCTATAGAAAATTTAGAGTTGGACTATCCAGATAGTAGAGATATAGAGATTTTAAAAAGACAAACAATCAGATTAAACTCTCTATCAGATATTTTACTCAAACTATCAAGCCTTGATGCAAACAAAGATCTTATGAAAAAAGAACAAATTCGTTTAGATGAATTAGTGGATTATGCTTTAGATAGTTTAGATTTAAGAAAATCTACCAATGTAGAAATAAAGAAGAGTTTAAAGAAAAATAGTATTTGTGGAGATTTTTATTGGCTGGCAGAAGCTCTCATTAATATTATAAAGAATGCTGATAATAGACCAACTTGTGACAAAATTGTGGTTTCATCCTACAAAAATCCCCTCTATACAAGCTTAATCATTGAAGACAATGGCGGAGGAATAGAAAAAGAAAATATTAAAAAAATCTTTAAGCGCTTTTATAAAACCCCCGATTCAAATGGCTTTGGAATAGGTCTTGCCATGGCAAAGACAATTGTCGAAAAAAACAATGGAGAAATTTCTGTTTCAAATATTGATGTTGGAGCAAGATTTGAAATTAAATTTTACAATGTCACCTAAAAATCACTTTACTTTAATAAGCTTTCTTTAAGATAAAAAGGAGGCAAGTATGGAAATTTTAAAAGTAGAAAATTTAAGAAAAGAATATGGCGAGGGTAATTCTAAGGTCATTGCCTTAGACGGTGTTGACCTTACAATAGAAAGAGGAGAATTTGTAGCCATTGTTGGACCAAGTGGGTCTGGTAAATCAACACTTCTACATATCATAGGAGGAGTAGATAGTCCAAATTCTGGAAAGGTTTATATAGATGGTAACGACATCTCAAAGTATTCTTCCAAGGAATTAGCCTACTTTAGAAGAAGAAAAGTCGGACTAATTTATCAATTTTATAATTTGATTCCCAACTTAACGGTTCGTCACAATATAGAACTTCCATTAAAACTTGATAAAAGAAAAATAAATCAAGATGAATTTTCAGATATAGTAAAAAAACTTGGTATAGAAAGTAAACTTGACTCTTTTCCAAGTGAATTATCAGGAGGTCAGCAGCAGAGAGTTGCCATAGCGAGAAGTCTTATCTACAATCCATCTATCATATTGGCAGATGAACCGACTGGAAATTTGGATAGAAAAAATTCTAAGGAAATAATTGAAATTTTTAAATATTTTAACAAAACTTTAAAACAGACGATTATCCTAATCACCCATGACGAAGAAATAGCCTTACAAGCAAATCGAATTATTACAATAGTCGATGGAAAAATCCTAGGAGATGAGAAACATGAATAAGAAGAATTTTCCTATTTTCATTTCCTTATTTATTGTAAGTTTGTTTTTCACCGTAATTTTTTATTACGGATATACAAATATGAGGGCTAACTATGGTTATTACATGGCTTCAAGCTTTTATCATGGAGAGATTAAAGAAGAACTTTCAAATGAAGATGTTGAAAAGTTAAAGTCCATTGAAGATATAGACTTGGTCGGAAAAATGTCTCTTAATCCTGACAACGGAAAACTTGCTGACGATTTAGTCGTTATAAACTACCAAGACGAAGCAATCAATAAGATGAGAGAGTATTCAAGACTTACCCACGGCAGATTTGCTGAAAAGGAAGACGAAATTGTTTTATCTGAAAGCCTTGTAAAGAAAAATAAACTTAAAATCGGCGACAAGATAGAACTTGATTTGGGAAAAAGGTTTTTAGATGGCGAAGAGATAGGACCTACAAGTGCAAATACTGGCAGGGAAATATTTAAGAGCCAAGGTTTTAAAAAATTCACTTTAGTCGGTGTTTACGGAGATGTCTACAACAAGTACAGTAAACTAAGTTTTGCTCTTGGACTACAAGATAAAATGACCAGCTTCAGGACTTTTGTAAAATTTCATTCATTTGAAGAAGCTTACAAAAATAGAGATAAAATTCAAGCAGAAATCAATCAGACTTTGGGCAAAAAAGTTACTTTAGAATTTTCTGAAAGTCTTATAAACTATTACGGAGTAGAAAACGAACCCTTACAAAATATAATGAGCCAGGCTGTTCTTGTTCTATCAGTCCTTGGATGTGTAGCAATCTTTGTGTTTTTTATAAAAAACATCTTTTGGGTTTGGGGGCTTAGGAAGATTAGAGAGCTTTCCATTTACAAGTCCATAGGATCTACCAATGGACAAATTCATCTCTTACTTCTAAAGGAAGGACTTATTACAACTGCAATTCCAATAATTTTAGGACATATTGCAGGATTTTTCTTTATGTATTGTTTGTATAAAAACATAACAAAAGGTGAAGGAGTAAGTGCCTTTGAAGTTATAAAATTTAATCCCTTATTAAGTTTGGCGATAATTTTAGTTTCTTTTATCATTGTGGCACTAGCCATTAAATCTCCTGCGAAAAAGATTTCTAAAATAAATATTATAGATGGCATAAGAGGGAATATAGATTTTTCAAAATCAAAGAAGAAAAGAGCCAAAGATTTTTGGAAGGAATTAAAACTCAACAACTTAGCTTCAATAAAATCACAGAGATATATTTCTGCAATAGGGATAATCATCATTTCAGTATTTATAATCATCATAGGTATCTCAAGTTACTACAGAGATTTTTCACGTTACGATGCTGGTTATAATTTTTCCGTGTACTATTTTAGCGAAAACAACCAAGTACCAAAAATATTAAAAAAAATTGTAGATAAAATTCCTAACGACAAGTCTTATATTTCAAAAGATAAATATGTTCAAGTGGAAAATACAAACGAATTTTCAAAAGAAGCAAAGGCAGCTGGTTTAGATGAGGAAGCTAGAAAGAATATTAAAAAATATAAGGAAGAGGGTATTGATGGGTTTATCATCGCCTTGGAAGAAAAAGACTTAAGAGAACTTGGAGGAAAGAAGGGTGAATTTATCCTCTACAATACAATTCAAGAAGATTCTTCTATTCCAATAGCCAAGGCAAAGAGAATTCCATATTTTGAAAATCCACAGACTTTAGATATTAACTTTGCAAATGATTATAAGAAGACTATTAAAATTTCAAAGACAATAACAGATTTGGGAAAATATAAGTCGAGAACAATGCCTTTTGATGTAAAAGTTTATACAGATTTTGACACTTATTTTAAACTTATGGAAGAAGCAGGTGATGAGAAATACACAAATTATGCCTATACTTTAAATATGAAGGTAAAAGATTCTGATACGAAAGATGTAAAAGAATATGTAGAATCCATGATTAGAAGTAAAATCTCACCGGAGGATCGCTTTAATATTACAACAGGTGAAGAAAGTGAAAAAAATAGATACAATGATTTGAAAAGTCTAATAAAAATTGTAATAGGAATTGCATCAATCATCTTTGTACTAAATATTACCAACGGCTACTCATCCATTAATTTAAGTCTCATGAGCAGAAAAAAAGAAATCGGAAGTCTTTACTCTTGTGGAATGGACGTAGATGAGTTAAAGGGTATTTATCAAAAGGAGTTTATTGGAGAGCAGATAAAGTCCTTTATAATTTCTATTATGGTGAGTTTAGGTGTTATGTTTGTAATATCATTAATCGCTACTAGTTTAAGAATGTGTACTTTAATAAAATATTATGACTACAAAAGTTTCTTAGGATTCTCACTAGTTGTCTATGGTATTAACCTAATCATCTATCATTTTTCCTTAAAGAGAATTTTAGACAGACCAACTATTGATTTGATTAGAACAGAATAATTTCAAAGAAATAGGAGTATCTATTAAACAGAAATTAAGCAAGAAGATATTTCTACTTGGACTTGTAATATTTGTGATTTCCTACCTACTTCCAGTAGATATATTTGGAGGCTTTACAAATCTAAGACCAACTGGCCTTGCATAAATGTTTGTTTGCCCAATTATTGGACTAATAGGTTTAATATTTTGGCTAAAGGAAAAGGATAAGTTATTTATAGTCTTGAATATTCTGTTAATCTTATTACTTCCTATAGCAATGCTTTTAGGTCATCTAATAAAAGTAATGCGACTAGACTAAGAAAATAATAATTTAAACAGCTCTTTTGTAGGGCTGTTTTTTCTTTCTTTGCTCCAGAATGATATAATGTATTATAAGATACGTATTGATTAATATATTCCCACATACGAGGCTTTTGAAAATTTTCAAAATTTATCTATACTGACCACTCAAGCCACGTGGGGTGCGCATGCTGGATGTCAAGAGTTATGTGAAATAGGAAATAAATGTTGATTTCAAAGGATTTTAGAATTTAATTATAAATGGGAGAATGAGATAATCTCCATTTATTTAAGAAGATTAAAATGGTTCTTCCTGCATTCGATGATCCCTTCTCTTCGCATTCGTGTCAGTTCCTTAGACATGTTTGTGCGTTCAAGATTCAGGTAATTGGCCAGCTGCTGTCGGTCAAATGGAATATCAAATTCCGTGGAGCGTTTCTGCAGTGATACGGTATTTAAATATGCAAGGATCCGCCCT
This sequence comes from Peptoniphilus koenoeneniae, assembly GCF_030812875.1. NCBI lineage: Bacteria > Bacillati > Bacillota > Tissierellia > Tissierellales > Peptoniphilaceae > Peptoniphilus > Peptoniphilus koenoeneniae. The sequence continues at coordinate 97,471 of NZ_JAUSTN010000002.1, read as the reverse complement.
CTGGCGCTTTTCGGTGCAGTGTGAAAGCTGCGGCCGGAGAGCGTCAGATTTTTAAGTGATGATATCATCAAAAGATTTCTATATAGTTTATGGGACCAGACTGCATTTTGCATATTTGAGATCAGATCACCGATATGGATGAAGAGAATCTGGCAATTTTCGTTTGCCATAACATCTACAAGCATAACTTCTTCTGTAAGCAGGGCATAGGTTTCAGCAAAAAATTGTCCTGACCCTACGTGGCTTAGGATGGTACGGTTACCCCACATATCGTTGCTCTCTATGGTTACGCTGCCGGAGAGCACCATCCCCATCTGATCCGTAAGATCTCCGGCGTGAAGGATGGCGTTTCCTTTTTTATATGATTTTCTGTGTGCATTGAGTGTCAGAAGGCATTCATTCCGTTCGGTGTCTGTCATGTCTTTAAACAGGATACTTTTTTTTAATAAATCGTCATTCATAAAAAATCTCTTTTCTTTTCAAAATGTGGTTCAAACCACATACTTATGTATGAAAGTATACTATACTGACATCAAGAAGGCAAGGAGGATATTGAGATGATTAGAAAAATAATCCACATAGACGAAGAAAAATGCAACGGCTGCGGACTTTGCGCGACTGCGTGCCATGAGGGTGCGATTGACATGATTAACGGTAAGGCAAAGCTTGTACGGGAAAATTATTGCGACGGATTTGGCGATTGTCTGCCGGGCTGCCCAACGGGTGCGATCACCTTTGAGGAGCGGGAAGCACCAGCATATGACGAAGCGGCTGTTAAGGCAGCTCAGATGCAGAAGATTAAGAAGTCGGAGGAAGATAAGGTGACTACAGAAGAAATCATGAAGATCGAAAATGAAGAAGAACGTAGAGCGGCAATGATGAAGCATTTGCAGGAAGGCGGGTCAATGCCTCACGGTGGATGCCCGGGGTCGAGGGCGATGCAGATGAAGCGCGAAGAGGAGGCCCTTGAAAACAGGGAAAACATTCAGCAGGCGGTTATTTCAAAGCCGGTCTCAAGGCTGAATCAGTGGCCTTGCCAGATCAAGCTTCTTCCGACACAGGCGCCATTCTATGACGGAGCGAAGCTCTTGATTGCGGCAGATTGCACAGCATATGCTTATGCCAATATGCATGAGGATTTCATGAAGGGAAAGATCACGTTGATCGGATGCCCTAAGCTGGATGATATCGACTATTCCGAAAAGCTGACTGAGATCATAGCGAAAAATGATGTCAAGAGTGTGACCATCGTCCGCATGGAAGTTCCATGCTGTGGAGGCCTTCAGAGGGCGGCGGAAAACGCTCTGCGTAACAGCGGGAAATTCATCCCGTGGCAGGTTGTGACCATTTCGAGGGACGGAAAAATTTTGGGTTAAAATGTGGTTTGAACCACATACAAGATTCAATAAAAATGTTAGTCTAAGTATAAAAGAAAACAGGAGGTATCATTATGAGTTATTCAGATTGGAAAGATAAAACAGCGGAATTTAAGACAGTTGACGTAAGAGGAATCCAGGGCAATTTCTTCCAAGGACTTAAGAAACAGGCAATGGGACTCTCGGTTGGACAGGGGCTTGAGGTTGTGCAGAGCTTTGATCCGATCCCACTTTATGAGGTGATGGAAGATCTCGGTTATGAGCATCATACAGAGCAGACAGGTGATACGGAGTTTCATGCCTATTTTTACAGGACGATTGTGAAGCAGGAAGAGAAGGATATTCCGATGAGACCGGCAGCGCTTACAAATATGCCGCTGATTGATGAAGGGCTGGGAAAGGTAGCGGTTGAATTCTGGGATTTGACCTGGAATGACAACAAGAGACATCTGCCTTATGAGATGCGTCTGCTTCTTTCGCTGACAAATGCAGTCGGTGCCGGCAGGATGCGTCAGGCGACAAGAGAACTGGTAAAGGCATATATCCACGGATTAGACAGTGCAGCACTTGATGATGTGTTTGAACTTCTGGCCTGGAATCAGGGAATCGGTTATTTCAGCTCTGAAATTGGGCCATCCACACTGTTTGCCGCATATAAGACGATCAAGAACATGGAGAAGAAGGGAAAAGCGCGCGGTGAGATCTGTGAAGCGCTGAAAGAAAAGTTCGGTGAGAAAAATCCGGATGTAAAGGTTCAGTAAGGTGGTAAGGGATATGGAGATTACGAAAGATACAAAACTGAAAGACCTGATCATCACATATCCGTGGCTTAAGGATGAGATGGCAAAGGTCAATGATAAGTTCAAGCTGTTGAATACTCCGGTAGGCAAGGTGATGCTTGGAAAAGCCACAATTACGGAGATGAGCAAAAAATCCGGCATGGACGCAGACGTTCTTATAAGCAGGATATCGGATCTTATCAAAGCGCATAAGCAGGTGATGGTATGAACGAAAAGACCGGAGAGGTATTCTCCATAGCAAAGGATAATCAGCCGGTGCCGGGGTGTACGATATCCAAGGCAGTATACAGTGGAATTAATGATATTATTTACTTTTCACTGGCGAAGAATACGGATATCAGTGCGGAGATCTATCCCTACTACAAGCTGCTCGTTGTGGCAGATGGAAACATGGAAGTCTATGGCACGGATGGCTTTTCAAAGAAGATAGAAAAAGAAGAAAGTATCGTGACTCTGACGGATGTACCGATGGGAATTAGAACATCGGAAGGCGCAGTTTATACAGAGATCATGATCAGGAAGGAGGATATTATGAATGAAGCGATTAAAGCGGGGGAAGTTTTTAAACTGGCGGATCTTGTGCCTTATGCGGAAGGTAAAATCGTAAACATGGACGTGGCACACAATGACAAGATGAAATTTGTGGTTATGGCTTTTGATGAGGGCACCGGCCTTTCTGAGCATGCCGCACCCGGCGAAGCAATCATCTTTGCGCTGGATGGCGAAGGCGTTATTGGATATGAGGGTAAGGAACACCCGATAAAGGCGGGTGAGAATTTCCATTTTGCGAAAGCCGGTCTGCACTCGGTAAAAGCAACGAAGAAGTTCAAGATGGCGCTTCTTTTGACATTGGAATAAGAGAAAGATAGGTGATTATTATGAAGTATGTGGTAAATGACGGAAGTATTTTCTATGACAGATGAGGGAGTTGCGAAAGCAATAGAAGAAGAGGTTCCGGTAGAAAGTGAATCTGCTGCGGCTGAAGCAAAAGACGGATGCCCGGTAGGAGCAATAGAGGAAGTATAAGTTAACAGAAGGAGGAAAATATTCATGGCAGAGAATAAGATGTTTTGTTTCCAGTGCCAGGAAACAGCGGGATGCAAAGGATGTACAGTTTCAGGGGTATGCGGCAAGAAGCCGGAAGTTGCGGCTATGCAGGATCTTCTGATCTATGTGACAAAGGGATTATCGTCAGTAACAACAGCTCTTAGGAGTGAGGGGAAAGAGGTCTCAAAAGAGATCAATCACCTCGTTACAATGAATCTCTTTATTACGATTACAAATGCGAATTTTGACCGCAAGGCGATCATTGCTGCGATTAAAAACACACTGAAGGTTAAAGAAGAACAGTTATCAAGACTTGACAGCAAAGAATGTCTGACTGAAGCGGCGCTTTGGAATGGAGATGAAGCGGAGTTTGACGAAAAAGCACAGAATGTTGGAGTTCTGGCAACAGAAAATGAAGATATCAGAAGCCTTCGTGAGCTTATCACTTATGGATTGAAGGGACTTGCGGCTTACTCTAAACATGCGAATGCTCTAATTCAGGACAATGAAGATGTAGATGCATTTATTCAGAAAGCTTTGACAAAGATCCAGGACGATTCCCTTACGGTAGACGATCTTGTGGCGCTGACACTTGAGACCGGAAAGTTTGGAGTGGATGGTATGGCGCTACTTGACAAGGCGAATACGGAAGCCTATGGCAATCCTGAGATCACTACGGTAGACCTTGGTGTCAGAAAAAATCCTGGCATTTTGATTTCCGGACATGACCTTCGTGATCTGGAAATGCTTCTGGAACAGACGAAGGATACCGGAGTTGATGTCTATACGCATTCTGAGATGCTTCCGGCACACTATTATCCGGCATTTAAGAAATATCCTCACTTTGCCGGAAACTATGGCAATGCGTGGTGGAAGCAGAAGGATGAATTTGAATCATTCAATGGCCCGATCCTTATGACCACCAACTGCATCGTGCCGCCGAAGGACAGCTATAAAGACCGCCTATGGACGACAGGATCTGCGGGATATCCAGGATGCGGTCATATCTCCGGAGAATATGGGGAGGAAAAAGACTTCTCCGCAATTATTGAACAGGCAAAAGGATGCCCTGCACCGACAGAAATCGAAACAGGAACAATCATCGGCGGATTTGCCCATGAGCAAGTATTTGCTCTGGCAGAGCCTGTTGTAAACGCGGTAAAATCCGGAGCTATTCGTAAATTTGTCGTGATGGCGGGCTGCGATGGCAGACATAAGAGCCGTGATTACTATACGGAGTTTGCAAAGGCACTTCCGAAAGATGTTGTCATTCTTACAGCCGGATGCGCAAAGTATAAGTACAATAAGCTGGATCTGGGTGATATTGGCGGAATTCCGAGAGTTCTTGATGCGGGGCAGTGCAATGATTCCTATTCACTGGCATTGATCGCTCTTAAGCTGAAAGAGATCTTCGAGCTTGAGGATATCAATGAACTGCCGCTGGCGTTCAACATCGCTTGGTATGAGCAGAAAGCCGTGATCGTGCTTCTCGCGCTGTTGTATCTGGGTGTAAAGAATATTCATCTTGGCCCTACACTTCCGGCATTCCTGTCACCGAATGTGGCAAAGGTGTTGGTAGAGAACTTCAGTATCGCGGGGATCACTACTGTTGATGAAGACTTAAAAATTCTTATTGAATAAAAAGAATTTTTAATTTAGACTGACCTGTAGGATAGTGAACATTCTGCAGGTCTTTTATTCTATAAAAATATGAAAAATTCACTGTAACCTTTCTAATGTGGATTTGTCCCCTCAAAGCAAACAAAGAAAAGGCCAGGCAGATTCAATCGGGGCATTTATGTTAGAACTACACGAAACCGAAAATCCCATCACGGAATTTGATAATAAGCTGTGGATTTCTGTAATAGAAAGCATAACGGTAAAAAACAATGGAGCACTACTGTTCCGGTTTAAAAACGGAATGGAAATCGAAGGATAATACAAACATAAAACAGAGTCCGCAGACATATTTGACTGCGGATTTTTGCTGCTAATATGAGTTTGCACCCATACCCCTTGAATTGCACCCCCACAGCCTCATTTGCACCCACGACCTTGCATTTGCAACCATAGGCTGAAATTCTATCAATATATGATTTCCTTTCCAAATAAAAAGCACTTTTACTAAAAATAAGTAAAAGTGTTTTTTATTTTATAAATTTTTTAAAAAATATAGAAGTTCCTTAGAATATTCTTTTTGCAAAGCATAATAAACTTGAGCCTTAACATATTCGAGTTTATTACCAGTATCAAATCTTTGACCAGAAAATTCGTAGGCATAAACCTGAGAATTATGAGCAAGAGTATTTAAAGCATCAGTAAGTTGGATTTCACCACCATGACCTGCTTTTGTATTTTTTAAAATTTCAAAAATTTCATTTTTTATTACATATCGGCCCATTATTGCAAAATTAGAAGGAGCTTTTTCAATAGGGGGTTTTTCCACTAAAGAATTGACTTTTATAAGATCACCAAAGTTTTCTCCATCAATTATTCCATATTTTGTAAGATCTTCCCTTGGAACTTTTCTCGTGCCGATTACAGTGGAATTAACTTTTTCATATTTTTCTATAAGCTGAGAAATAGCATGGGGAGGATCAATGATTTCATCTCCTAAAAGAAGAGCAAAATCTTGTCCGCAAGTAAAATTTTCTGCCATTAAAACAGCATGGCCAAGACCTAAGGGCTTACCCTGTCTTTTAAAAGTAATCTCCAAAGGATATTTAAAACTTGCACAGTTATAAAGATCTATTTTATTTTTTTTAAGTAAATCTTCTTCAATTTCTGGATTATTGTCAAAATAATCCTCAATAGGACTTTTGTTCCTTCCGCTTATTATTAACAATTCTTCAATGCCGGCATCAACAATTTCTTGAACTATAAAATCTATAACAGGTCTGTCAATTATAGGTAACATTTCCTTGGGAATAGATTTTGTAATAGGCAAAAATCTTGTGCCGAGGCCTGCCGCAGGAATAACCGCTTTTTTAATTTTCATATTATCACCAATATAATGTTACCATATTTTTAAACCTAAGACTTTAATATTTTTCGTCTTTAAGATAATATAAAAGTATAAAATTTATTAGGTGATAAAATGTTTAAAATATTAATAGTAGATGACGAAGAAAAAATAAGAGAAGTTATAAAAACTTATGGAGAATACAACGGCCACAAAGTTTTGGAAGCAGTGGACGGGCTCGATGCAATAGAAAAAGTAAAAGAAAATGATTTTGACATTATAGTAATGGACATAATGATGCCAAAACTTGACGGCTTTACAGCCTATAAAGAAATAAAAAAAATTAAAGATATTCCTGTTATTATGCTTTCAGCAAGAAGTGAAGAATATGACAAACTTTTTGGCTTTGAAGTAGGAGCAGACGACTATGTAGTTAAACCCTTTTCTCCAAAGGAGCTTATGGCAAGAATAAATGTAATTGTAAATAGAAATAGAAAGGGAAATGTAAAGAGAGTTTTAGATGTGGAAGGACTTCACATTGACTTAGATGGCAGAACAGTTTCCATTGATGGAGAAAAAATTGATTTAACACCAAAAGAATATGATCTTTTAGTTTTTATGATAAAAAATAAAAATGTAGCTTTAACAAGAAATAAACTTTTAAGCAAAGTCTGGGGCTATGAATTTTACGGCGATGACAGAACAGTAGACACCCACATAAAAATGCTGAGAAATTCTATAAAAGATTATAGAAAATATATTGTAACAGTTAGAGGAGTAGGTTATAAATTTGAAGAAGGGCCTTTACAAGGAAATAACTAAAGGCAGTATATTAACTAAACTTTGGAAATATTTTATTGTTTTTGCGGGAATAATCTTTTTAATGCTTTGGCTTTTACAAATAGTTTTTTTAAATTATTTTTACGAGTCCATGAAATTAAAAGATGTTGCAAAAATCGGGACCAATGTTCAAGAAAAATTTAAAGATGAAGGTTTTAAAGAGCTTGTTGAAAATTATTCATTAAGAAAATCTCTGACCATAAAAGTTGTAGATGAATATGGAAATTATGTCTATCCCATAAGCAACGCTTTTGAAGAATCTATTAGACCGCCTATTTCAAAAGTTGAGTTTGATAAGCTCTTTAGTAAAATTCAAAGAGAAAATTTAAAATATAATATTTGGGCACAAAAAGTTCAAAAAATGAATAACAGCGTTTTGACCTTTGCAGGATATTTGGGAAATGCAGATGGAGTGAGATACTATATATCCATTCAGTCCATATTAGAGCCTGTTGATTTCGCCATAGACATTTTAAGAAAGCAACTTTTAATAGTTTCTCTTCTTTCACTGATAATATCAATGATATTGTCCTATTTTATTTCAAAGAGATTGGCAAGACCAATAGAAAGACTTTCGGAAACGGCAAGAGATATGGCTGGAGGAAACTTGGATGTAAAATTTGTAGGAAAATCTTACGATGAAATCAATAATCTTTCAAGAGCCTTAAATTTAGCAACAGAAGAAGTAAATAAAACTTTGGAACTTAGAAAAGATTTAATAGCTAATGTAAGTCACGATTTAAAAACGCCCCTAACCTTAATTAAAAGTTATGGAGAAATGATAAAAGACATAAGTGGGGACAATAAAGAAATGCGTGAAAAGCACATCAATGTAATAATAGATGAAGCAGATCATCTGACAGATCTTGTGAACAATCTTTTAGATATATCCAAACTTGAAAGTAAGCTTGAAGACTTTAACCCATTTGAATTTGACTTAAAAGAAATCATAGAAGGAGAAGTTAAAAGATTTAAAAGCTTAGAAAAAGATTTCCAAATAAAAACCACTTATAAGGGCGATTTAAAAATAAAAGGAGATCCTCAAAGAATAAAGCAAGTTGTGTATAATTTAATTTCCAACGCCATCAAATATTCGGGAAAAAGTAAGAAAATAGAAATAAAAGCAGAAGAAATTTCAAAAGACACTGTAAGGTTTGACTGTATAGATTTCGGAATTGGCATAAGTCAAGAAGAAATTGAGAACATATGGGAAAGATTTTATAGGGCGGGGGACAACCGTACAAGGCCTCGTGTAGGCACAGGACTGGGTCTATTTATCGTCAAAAGTATATTAGACATACATTCATATGCCTATGGAGTAAAATCCACCTTAGGAAAGGGCTCAGACTTTTATTTCATAGCTAAAAAATAATAAAAAATAAAATTTAAAATAAGATAAAAAATGGACTCTGAAAAAATTCTTTAAACCATATTTAAAAGGATTTTTCAGAGTTTATTTTTTTATAAAATTTTTCCTTAAATAAATTAATTTTAGAGCTTGAAAATGATTTCTCGAATATGCTATAATACTATTAAAATATTACTGGTATTATTAGTGGTATTTTAATAGTAAATTTCTGAGTGAAAAATGAAAGGAGAAAAAAATGAGGAAATTTAGGAAACATATTATGGCTGGATTATTAGCTGGCACATTATTACTTACTGCTTGTGGAAATAAGGAAAACAGTTCTGCAAGCGAACCAAAAGATGAAAATGTTATCAAAATAGCGGTAGCGGGCCCGCTAACAGGAGACAATTCAGAATATGGTATAGGATTTTCAAACGCAGCTGAAATTATGGCTGAAGAATGGAATGAAAATGGAGGAATTGATTCTAAAAAAATATCAATTGTAAAATTTGACGACAAAAACTCACCAGAAGAAGGAGTTTCAGTAGCAAATAAAATTGCAAGTGAAAAAGATATTCCTTGCGTAATCGGACACTTTGCATCAGGGGTATGTTTAGCTGCAGCTCCAATTTATCAAGAAAATAAAATTGTTGAAATTTCACCGTCATCTTCTCACCCAGATTATTCAGGAATGGGAAATTTTATTATAAGAAATAACACTGTAATTAATACCGAAGCTCAAGCAAGTCTTGACATAGCTGTTAATGATCTTGGCAAAAAGAACATAGGAATTATTTCTATAAAGACTGACTGGGGAGTAAGTACAGCAGGAATAGTTAAAGAAATAGTTGAAAAAGATTTTAAAGATGCAAAAGTTGTAGCTCACGAAGAAGTTATTGAAGGTTCTGACGATTACAGACCTGCAATTGCAAAATTAAATGATGCAGGAGCAGATGTTGTAATATGCGTAGGAATGTACAACCTTGTAGCACCTGTTGCTAAACAATATAAGGAAATAAATCCTGACATAGCTATTGTAGGATTCTCAAATGCTTATTCTCAACAATTATTGGAACTTGGCGGAGACGCTATTGAAGGAGTTGCTTTCCCTGTAATATTCTTCGCACAATCTGAAGACCCAAAAGTAAAATCATTTGTTGAAAAATACAAAGAAAAATATGGTTCTGAACCAAGTGCCCTTACAGCACAAGCTTATGACTCAGTTGGAGTATTCCTAACAGCAGCACAAAAAGTAGGAGTGGACGACACCGAAAAAATAGTTAATGAAATTTTATCTATGGAATACGAAGGAGTAACAGGACATACTAAATTTGATGAAAATGGAGATGTTCATAAAGCCTTTACAAAAATCGTAGTTAAAGATGGAAAATTTGACTTATTAAAGAAATAACATTTAGGAGGAAAAATGAACGCACAACAAATATTTAATGGAATAACCATTGGAATGTCATATGCCTTAATAGCAGTAGGTTATTCATTAGTTTTTGGTATTTTGCGTTTGGTAAACTTTTCTCATGGGTCGGTATATGCTTTTGGAGCAAATATAATATTATATTTGATTTCTAAAAATATTGGCATTATACCGGCCATACTTTTAGGAATAGTTTTTACCGGCGCTTTAGGTATATTAATTGACAAAACATCCCTTGAACCATTAAGAAAGGCAAAATCAGAACCTATAGCCTCCCTTATAACAACAATAGGTATTTCAAACATAATAAGTAATTTACTTATAGCATCCTTCGGAAGTCAAAAAAGACAATTTCCGGCCTTGTTCCCAAGTAAAACAATACAATTTTTAGGAATAGACATTCAATACACCCAATTAGGAATGTTTGCAGTATCTCTAATTCTTATGCTTTTACTTGTAGCTTTAGTAAATAAAACAAATATAGGACTTGCAATGAGAGCATCTCAACAAAATATAAAAGCAGCACAACTAATGGGAATAAATGTAAACTTTATAATTTCATTTACCTTCTTTTTAGGCGGAGTATCAGCAGCTATAGCAGGTTCATTAGTAAGCAGTTACTATTCAATGGCATATCCAAACATGGGATATATGGCAGGCTTAAAAGCCTTTGCAGCAGCAGTTTTAGGCGGTATAGGAAGCTTGCAGGGTTCATTAGTAGGTGGACTTTTAGTAGGATTGAGTGAATCTTTTGCAGCAACATATTTAGGCTCAGAATATAGAGATTCCATGGCATTTATTATATTAATAATAGTATTAATAATAAGACCTAATGGTCTCTTCGGTAAAAAAGGCGTTGAGAAGGTGTAATATGAAAAATTCAAAAAATAATTTTGCAAAACTTTTTTCAGCAATAGATAAATTTAAAATATATCTTTTCATTATCGCGATTATAGGTCTAATAGCAATTCCTTTTTTACATTTAAACAACTACATCATAAATATAATTATAAAAATAATAAATTACATCATTATGGCTTTAGGGCTTAATATCCTCGTAGGAATGACCGGTCTTGTATCCTTGGGACAGGCAGGCTTTGTTGCCATAGGAGCTTATACTACATCAATATTAATGATTAAATTTAATGTAAACTTTTTTCTTGCAATAATTGTAGCAATAATAATTTCAGCAATAGCAGGATTTGTTATGGGTCTTCCTACTCTTAGGCTTAAGGGTACTTATCTTTCAATAATAACTTTGGGTTTTGGAGAAATAATAAGAACTGTAATAATTGTCTGGGAAAAAGTTACAAACGGGCCATTAGGTCTTAGAAACATTCCATTGCCATCTATTTTCGGTTTTAAATTATCAATGTCAAATGGGGGATTGTATATTTTAACAGTAATAACAATGGTCCTTGTCATCTTGTTTATATATAGGCTACAAAATAGTAAAACAGGAAGAGCCTTTAGAGCAATAAAACAAGATGAAACAGCAAGTATAATGATGGGTTTAAATACAACTTATTATAAAGTATTGGCATTTTTATTATCAGCTGTAATATGTGCCATAGCAGGATCAATTTATGCAACTCAACTGGGTTACATAGACCAAAATACATTTACTTTTGATATGTCAACAATGATTTTAAGTATAGTAATACTTGGAGGAATGGGCACTATAAGAGGTATGATTATAGGATCAGTAATTTTAGTAGTTTTCCCAGAATTATCAAGAAGCTTGATGGACTACAGATTTGTTTTATACGGAATAATACTTGTAATTATGATGAGATTTAGACCTCAAGGCTTACTTGGTTGGAGAGATGTAAATGATTATAAACTATCTAAAAAGGTATTAACCGATCTTAAAAACATAGAAGGAAATGGTGCAAATTATGAGTGAGAATATATTACTAAGCGCTGAAAATATTTCAATTAACTTCGGTGGAATAAAAGCTGTTGATGACTTTACTTTTAATATAAAAAAAGGTGAGATAGTAAGCATTATAGGTCCCAATGGAGCGGGAAAAACCACAGCATTTAACTTACTGACAGGAGTTTATAAACTAAGTTCAGGAAAGATATTTTTTAAGGGAGAAGAAATCCAAAATAAAATTCCTCAAGAAATTGTAAAAAGAGGAATAGCCAGAACTTTTCAAAACATAAGATTATTCAAAGACATGAGAGTAATTGAAAATGTAATGATAGGAAATCATATTAATACAAAATATACTTTGCTGGATTCCATATTAAGTAATAAAAAGTTTAGAACCGGAGAAGATGAAAGTGCTTTAAAAGCTATAAAAATATTGGATTCATTAAACATGCTGGACAAAAAAGATTCTTATGCAGACTCTCTTCCATATGGTGATCAAAGAAAAGTAGAAATAGCAAGATCCATAGCAACAGGAGCAGAGCTTATATTACTTGATGAACCAGCAGCAGGAATGAACCCTCAAGAATCTGAAGAACTCTTAAGTTTTATAAAAAGTTTAAAAAATTTAGGAATAACAGTACTTTTAATTGAACATGACATGAGTGTAGTTATGAATGTATCTGACAGAATTTATGTTTTAGATAATGGAAAATTAATAGCTCAAGGAATTCCGGAAGAAATAGTAAATAACAAAGAAGTTATAAAAGCATACTTGGGGAGAGAAGCAGATGTTACAAATTAAAGAACTTAACACTTATTACGGTTCAATACACGCATTGAAAGATGTAAGTCTGAATGTTGAAAGTGGAGAAATAGTTAGTTTAATAGGAAGCAACGGTGCAGGGAAAACCACTCTTGTAAACACAATATCAGGCTTATTAAAACCTAAAAAAGGAGAAATCCTATTTGAAGGAAAGAATATAGAAAGACTTGAAGCCTATAAAATATTAAGACTTGGAATTTCTTTATCTCCTGAAGGAAGAGAAGTTTTTCCAGATTTAACAGTAAATGAAAATTTAATGTTAGGTGCCTTTACTATTAAAGACAAAAAACAAATAAAAGAATCATTTGAAGAAGTTTTTGAACTATTTCCAAGATTAAAAGAAAGAGAAAAATCTTTTGCAGGAAACTTATCAGGTGGAGAACAACAAATGTTAGCCATAGGAAGAGCCTTGATGTGTAAACCTAAATTGCTCCTTCTTGATGAGCCATCCCTAGGACTTGCTCCTAACATAGTTGATTTAATTTTTGACTTAATATTAAAAATAGCAAAAACTGGAATCACCATAATGTTAATAGAACAAAATGCCTATATGGCTTTAAATATTTCAGATAGAGCTTATGTATTAGAAAATGGAAAAATTTCAATGCAAGGCAATGCAAAAGACATAATAAATAACAAAGATATAAGAAAAGTTTATTTGGGATTATAGGAGGGAAAAATGAAAAAAATTATAAATGACCCTAATAATGTTGTAGCAGAAACATTAAAAGGTTTAGAGTATGCAAATGACAAATTAGTATACGTTGAAGAATTAGAAGTAATAGCAAAAAAAGAAAAATCAGGAAATGTAGGAATCGTATCAGGAGGAGGTTCAGGACACGAACCAGCTCACGCAGGATACGTTGGAAAAGGAATGCTTGATGCAGCAGTTGCAGGAAATGTATTTTCATCTCCAAGCCCTGATAGAATTATTGAAGGAATAAGAAGAGCAGATAGCGGAAAAGGAGTTCTTTTAGTAATAAAGAATTATTCTGGAGACATTATGAATTTCGACTTAGCAAAAGAACTTGCAGAATTCGAAGACATAGACGTTGAAAGTGTAGTAGTAAGAGATGACGTAGCCGTTGAAGACTCAACATATACAGCAGGAAGAAGAGGAATAGCTGGAACAATATTCGTTCATAAAGTAGCAGGAGCTGCAGCTTTAAAAGGTTATAGTTTACAAGAAGTAAAAAGAATTGCACAAAAAGCTTGTGACAACATAAGAACAATGGGAATGTCCATGTCTGCATGTACAATTCCTGCAAATGGAAAAGCAAACTTTGAATTAGGGGAAAATGAAATTGAAATCGGTATGGGAATCCATGGAGAACCCGGTGTAGAAAAAACAAATATAAAAACATCTAAAGAAATAGCAGAAGTTCTTTTAAAACACATATTTGATGATAAAGACTTTTCAGGAAAAGAAGTTGCTTTATTAGTAAACGGATTAGGAGCAACACCTTTAATGGAACTTTACATCTTAAACAAGGATGTTAGAGAAATCTTAGAAACAAAAAATATTAAAGTCTATAAAAATTTAGTTGGAAATTATATGACTGCATTAGACATGTCAGGATGTTCAATTACATTAATGGAACTTGACGATGAATTAAAAGAAATGATAGATGAAAAATGCGAAACTAGTGCATTAACCATTAACTAATTAAGGAGAAATCATGAAGATAAATACTATAGATTATTTAAAATATATAGAAAATGTTTATGAAAAATTGCAAAACAATCGTGAATATGTAACAAATCTTGACTTAGCCACAGGCGACGGAGATCATTGGAATAATATGAACATAGGCTTTGGTGATTTATTAAAAAATTCAGAAAAATATAAAGATTTGCCTATGGACCAATTATTTAAAAATATAGGAATGACTATGATGTCAAAAATTGGAGGCTCATCAGGAGTTTTATATGGTGGTGCATATTTAGCTGCTGCAAAAACCCTTAAAGGTAAAGAAGAATTTGACCTAGAGGACATATATTTAGCCTTAAAAACAATGGTTGAAGATATGAAAAAAAGAGGCAAAACTGAAGTCGGATCAAAAACAATGATTGATGCTTTAAATCCTGCCGTTGAAGAATTGGAAAAACATTTAAATTCCAAGGAAGAAGACCTTGTAAAAATTTTTGAAAATGTAAAAAATGCAGCTATAAATGGAGCTGAAAGCACAAAAGATATGCCAGCTATTAGAGGCAGGGCAAGCTATCAAAAAGACAAGGGAATAGGACACTTAGATCCAGGCGCAGTAACAATGGCTTATCAAATAGAATTGCTTTGCGACTACATTTTAAATAATAAAATAGGAAAGTGATAAGATGGAGAATAAAAGGCAACTTGTTTTAGATGTTATAAATGGTAAAAAAACAGAAAGAGTACCTTTAGGATTTTGGCATCATTTTATTTTAGGAAAAGATCAATTCATGGGCTTAGAAGACCCATCTTTGTTAGAAAAAGCCTATAAGGGACATGTAGATTACTATAAAAAAACAAATCCAGACATAATGAAAATTATGAATGAAGGATTTTTCGGATATCCACCAATAATGGATAATGATTTAAAAACAGCAGAAGACCTAAAAAAAATAAAATCCATAGGAGAAAATCATCCCTGGATACAAGAACAAGTAAAATATATAAAAAAACTTGCTGCAGAATTTAGCGATGAAGTTTTAACATTTTATAATGTATTTTCACCTTTACAAACAATAAGAATAAGATTGGATTTTTTAGATCAGGAATATGACAGATTTGTTTATTTAGCTGAAAACTTTCCTGAAGAATTTAAAAATGCTGGTTTAGAAATTTCAAAAGACATACAGATTTTAGTAAAAAAATTACTAACAGAAACAAGTCTTGACGGAATATATTATTGCGTTCAAAACATACAAAGTAAAATGTATGACAAAAATAAATATGAAGAAATAGTAAAGGTATCAGAACTTCCAGTTTTGGAAGTAGCAAACAAATATTCAGACTTAAATATTTTGCATATGTGTGGTTACGCAAGATACACAAATGATTTAAGTTTTTATAAAAATTATGAAGCAAGAATTTATAATTGGGCGACTTTTACAGAAAAAATATCAATAGGAGAAGGAAAAAAACTTTTCCCTGAAAAATGTATTTTAGGTGGATTTGACAATAATCCAGGAACCTTAATAGACAAGGGTTCAAAAGAAGAACTTGAAGCTTATACAAAATCTCTTATTGAAAAATATAAGGACACATCATTTATAATTGGTGCTGACTGCTCCATACCAAATGATATAGACGACAATCAAGTAAGAATTATTTCAGATGCAACGTATAAATTTATGGATGGTGAAAAAAATGAATAAAAAAGAAAGAGTAGAAAATTTTTTAAATTGTAAAGATGTTGACAGAGTACCTACAGCATTTTGGCATCACTTTGTATCATTTCATGACCATTACAATGGTAATGATCCTGAAATTTATAAAAAAGTAGTAGAAGGACAAAAAAAATATATAAAAGAATTAGATCCAGATTTAATTAAAATAATGTCAGACGGATTTTTTGGACATCCAAGCGTTTGTGAAAGAAAAATTGAAACAATAGAAGACTTAAAAAGAATAAAATCAGTAGGACCAGATCATCCTTGGATACAAAAACAAGTTGACTTTGTGAAAGAAATTTGTGACTTTGCAGGAGAAGACACTTATAAATATTATAATTTATTTTCTCCCCTACAATATATTAGACTTAGATTTGAAGAATATGATGAAGATTTTGAAAAATTTGTAAGATTATTTAAAGAATCTGAAGAAGATATGATAAAAGCAGCAAAAGAAATAGCAATAGACATAAAAATCTTAGTAAAAAAATTATTTGAAAAAACAAGTGTAGACGGAATTTATTACAGCGTTCAATCAGTGCAAGATAAATCTTTTGATGAAGAAAAGCATAAAAAAATAGTTGAACCCTTAGATCTTGAAGTTTTAAATGAAATTAATAAAATAAACGACAATGTTATGCTTCATATTTGCGGATATGGCCACTATACAAACAACTTAGCATGGTATAAAGACTATCCAGCAAAAGTATTTAACTGGGCAACTCACACTGAAAACATAGGTCTAAAAGAAGGAAAAGAAATTTTTGAAGGAAAGGCAGTCTTGGGAGGATTTGACAACAATAACGGAACTGTATTATACTCTGCTTCAGAAGAAGAACTAAAAAAGGAAATATTTAAAATACTTGATGAAGTTGGAACAAGAGGAGTTGCTCTTGGAGCAGACTGTACAATTTCTCAAGACATAGATATAAATAGGCTAAAATTAGTAGAAAAAATTGCAGGGGAATACAAATAGTAAGTAGGTAAATATGAAAGAAAATTTAAGCGATAAAATTTATAAAATAATAATAGATGAAATAGTTGCAGGAAGAATTAATCAAGAAACTGTTATTACTGAAAGGGTTCTTGTTGATAAATTTAAAATATCAAAATCTCCAATACGTGAAGCTTTAATTAAATTAAGTGTTGATAACATCATATATAGCATCCCGAGATTTGGATACAAAATCAATCTGTTTGACAAAAATTATCTGGATAGTATTTTAAAATTTCGCTTAAATATTGAACCTAAATATTTGGAACTGTACTTTGACAAAATAAGTGAATATGATTTGGCTACAATAGAAGCTAATATAGTAAAAATGGATAAAAATGCATTTGCAACTCCGATGGAATACTGGAGAAAAACAAGTGCTTTTCATATTGAATTAGCACGCTCTTATAAAGATAAGTTTTTTTATGAAATGTTAAAAAATATTTTAAATAAGCAACTTATTACATTTTCTTTACTTTATTGGGATGACTGGTCTAATATTTTAGACACAAAGTTAAGAAATAACCATATAGGAGTGTTAAATGAAATAAAAAATAAAAACAAAGAAAAAGCCATTGAATTACTAAAAGCTGATATCCAATCATTTTAACATAAGGAGATTTATGGACATATTAGAAGAATTAATCGAAATAGTAAAAGGAGATTCACAAAGAGCTTTAGGCTGCACTGAACCTGTTGCAGTAGGATATTGCGCAAATGTTTGTGGTTCTCTTATAGATGATAAAGATAAGATAAAAAATGTAGAAGTTATAGTATCAAAAAATATATATAAAAACGGAAAATCTGTTTACATTCCTGTTGTACAGGAAAAAGGTCTTATGCTTGCAGCAAGTTTAGGTATTTTTGCTGATAAAGTTGAAGACGGTTTTATGGTTTTCAGTAAGATAAACAAAGAAATAATAGACAAGGCAGAAAAATTTATTGAAGAGGGTAAAATTACTTTAAGAGAAGATAATACTCCTAATGATGTCTATGTTGAAACAATTATTGAAACAGACAAAGATAAAGGAACAGTTATAATTTGCGGCGGACACACAAAACTCCAAAAAGTTATAAAAAATGGGAAAGTTTTATATGAACAAAGTAATGAAAAAAGCGAAAAAGAAAACTCCTTTAACTTAAAAGATTTATCTTTTCAAAAATTGAGAGAAATTGTAGAAAACGCACCTGAAGGGACCTTTGACTTTACTCTTGAAGGAATTGAAATAAATAAAAAAGCAGCAATTGCCGGATTAGATAAAGAAAATAGTTTAGGTTCAACTTTAAAACGTTTAAGGGATGAAAATATTTTACCTAAAAATTTTATAACAGAAGCAAGAATAATGACTGCCGCAGCTGCAGACATGAGAATGAGTGGACAAAATTATGAAATTATGACATCAGGAGGATCAGGCAACCAAGGTATAGGAGTAATTTTGCCTATTGAAATAGTCGCAAATTATGAAGATGTTTCAAAAGATAAATTGGCAAAAGCACTATTTTTCGGTCATATCTTAAACAGATATGTAAAAGAATACTCAGGAAAATTATCGGGTATGTGTGGATGTGCAATAGGAGCAGCAGTAGGAGCAACTTGCTCAATAGCTTGGCTCTTAGGAGGCACAGATGAAATGATAGCAGGAGCAGCAACAAATGTTTACGCAAACTTAACAGGAATGGTTTGTGACGGAGCAAAAGAATCTTGCTCAATGAAACTGTCAACCTCAGCAGAAGAAGCTATAATTTCAGCATATCTGGCAGTAAACGGCATGATTTCAGATAAATCAACAGGAGTCGTAGGAAAAACTATAGAGGAAACAATCTCCAACATAGGAAAACTCTCAAGGACAGCATTTAAAAACGTAGATGATGTAATGTTGGAAATAATAAAAGCAAACTAAATAAAGTAAATAAGACCGTAAATACGGTCTTATTTTTTTAGTCTAAAGGAGGGTCAATTGGTGCAAAAATATTTGATTTAACAGAGATATTAAAAAGTGACAAGTTACCAGAAGTTGATAAAATAGGGAAAATTTTAAAAAATAAGAAATGGAAATAATTAATTAGCATCTAGATTTTATAGATGCTTTTCTTATACCTAATTTTAAGGAGGCTGTAATATAAGATATTTATTCTCCTAAGACTGATTTTTTATAATTTTTTATATTAAGCCCTCTTTTTTCATAAGGGATAACTCTCTTGAAAGGGCAGGCCTATTACAAGTTAAAAATTTCGCCAAATCCTCTCTGGATAATTTATTAGAAAATAAGGAGTCTTTACCATATTTGTCTATATATTTATTAATTTTTTCCCTAATTTTAGGTTTAGAATATATATCTAATTTGTAAGTTAAGTATGAAATTTGCTCATTATACAATTTTATAATATTTTCCATAAAAATCGGTCTGCTTGAGCAGGACCTTTTATTTTTTTCAAAGATTTTGCTAACATCAAGGGCTAAAACTTTAGAATCTTTTTTTGCAACCATAAATCTATCAGATAGGGAGGAAAAATTTAAAGAAAAAGAATCTGAAGTCTCATAAATTCTATCTATAATTTCCTTATCATCATCTATTGCAGATAGATCAATTCTTCCATTCAAAACTATACCTGCCTTAAAGCCCTTAGAAAAATCATATAGATATTCGCCTTTACTAAAAATTAAGGTTTTATGCTCAATACAAGAAAGTATGTGCTTTATAGTATCTTCATCTAAACCATAAAATAATTTGCTTTTTAAAATAATTTTTTCCATAAAATCCCCCTTTGTTGCTTCTGCAACTGCAACAAAAATTATCTATGCTATAATTATAAACGTAATGATAATTATTATCAAGGAGGAAAAAATGGAAAAGAATAAAATTAGCTTTGGACATGATTTTTTAAAGATGCTTGGTAGAACAAGACTTAGACCAGGCGGAGGTCTTATGACCGATTGGTTACTTGATCAGGTAAAGATCGATAAAGATATGAAGGTTTTAGAAGTTGCTTGCAATAGAGGAGATAATCTCATAAGAGTTTATACTGAATATAAGTGCAAAATAATAGGTATAGATAATGACCAAGTTGCCATAGAACAAGCCTTAGAGAATATAAAGCTTTTAGGTTTAGAAAAGGAAATTGAAGTAATGAATATGGATGCCTTAAAGTTGGATTTTGAGGATGAAACATTTGATTTAATAATCAATGAGGCAATGCTTACCATGCTTCCAAATGAAGAAAAAGCAAAGGCTCTTAAAAATTATCACAGGGTTTTAAAAAAAGGCGGTTATTTATTAACTCATGATGTTGCAGTGGAAAATGAAAGTGAAGATATAAGAAGGGAACTTTCAAAATTTACAAATATGAATGTGTATCCTCTAACCATAGAAAATTGGAATAAAGTTTTTATAGAAAATTCTTTTAGACCTTTTTCACAAAGAACGGGTAAGATGATTCTATTAGACAGGGATACAATTATAAAAGATGAGGGACCAGTAGGGGCTGCAAATTTTTATAAAAAAGCCTATTCAGAAGAAAATAGGGATAGGTTTGCAAAAATGATAGAAAGGTCTAAAAATTCAAGCATTTCATATATAGTTTTAGCAAGTAAAAAGGTGGATTAGATGAAAGCTATTAAAAAAATATCATTAATTTTATGTCTAGTTATATTTGTCTTAACAAGCATGACTGCATGTGGCAATGGAAAAACTGAGCAAAAGTCGGAAGGTAAAGAAGTAGTTAAAACTGAGGAAAAGAAAGAGGAAGAAAAGACAGAACAAGGCAAGGCTGAAAATAAAAAAGTTAGAACAATTACAGACCATACAGGCAATAAGGTAGAAGTTCCAGAGAAAATTGAGAGAATAGTAATAGATCAAATTCCAATTTTATCTACTTATATGGCTTATCATCAAGGAAAGGCTCCATACATAGTAGGATATGCTGGATCACTAAAGCAAGTAATTTCAAATACAGTTTTAAAGGATATAGCTCCAGAGCTTCTTGATAGCCAAAATACAGTTCAAGCTCAATCTGACATTAATATTGAGGAAATAATGAAGCTTAAACCAGATGTTATTTTTTACAATGCTTCGAATAAAGAACACTATGAAACTCTTAAAAAGACAGGGATTCCGTGTGTAGGATTTGCTACAGTTGGCACAAATGGACCAGCTGACCCAATAGATAGGTACACACAATGGTTAAAGCTCTTAGAAGATGTATTTGGCGAAAGCGGAAAGACAGATGATTTCATAAAAGCAGGTCAAGATATTGTAAAAGATGTTGAAGAAAGAATTTCAAAAATAGATGATAGTAAAAAACCAACTGGTGTGATTTTATGGAAGTATGTTGAAGGAGTACCAATGGTTGCTGGTAAAGGTGTTTTTGGAGATTTCTGGCTAAAGAGAATTGGTGTTAAAAATTTAGCTGATGAAACAAAAGGCTTTGCCAAAGTTTCTATTGAACAATTTTATCAATGGAATCCAGATATACTTTATCTTGATGGACCTGGTCTTCTTGATATTACAACAAAAGATGTATATGAAAATTCAGTAGAAGGTATCAATTTTTCAAATATGAAAGCTGTTAAGGATAAAAAAGTTTATAATACTAAGCTTGGCATGTGGAATTGGTTTACACCAAATCCGGACGGACCACTTGTCCTAGCATGGCTTGCAAAATCAACTTACCCAGAAGAATTTAAAGACTATGATCTAAAAGCAATGATTAAAGATTACTATAAAACATGGTATGATTATGAATTAACAAATGAACAAATTGAGGATATGTTTGATATATGATTAAAGAAATCTTTATCAAAGATAAAAAGATAACAGCAAGCTCATATGTGATACTAATTAGTCTACCTATATTGATCAGCGTTTTGGCACTTGCTATTGGGAGAATGCCTCTAAGCATCAGACAGATTGTAGATTTTTTCAATGCTTATTTAAGCGGGAGGGATTATGACCCTATGCTTGAATCAGTAATAATAAATGTGAGATTACCAAGGATTATTACTGGCATAGTAGTAGGAGCTGGTCTTTCCACAGCAGGTCTTGCCTTCCAAGGGGTTTTTTCAAACCCCTTGGCAACTCCTGATATATTAGGGGTAAGCTCAGCTGCAAGTCTTGGAGCTGTAATTGGTATACTTTTATCGCTTTCAACCTTATCTATTCAAGTCTTTGCTTTAGCTTTTGGATTAATTGGAGTAGTTTTAACCCTTTATATTGGCAAGAGTAGAACTAGGTCATCAACGATAATGCTTATACTCGCAGGTCTTGTAGTTTCCTCATTATCAAATGCTCTAGCGTCTCTTTTAAAATATACAGCAGACCCGACAGATAAGTTGCCAGCCATCAGTTATTGGCTTATGGGTTCTTTTGCAAGATCATCTTATAAAAATTTGATGTTATCTGCGCCCCTAATAATTTTGGGAGTCATCATAATAAGACTATTGATATTTAGGCTAAATATCATGAGCCTATCAGAAGATGAAGCAAAAAGTCTAGGAGTTAATGTAAAAAAAACTAGGCTTATTTTTATATTTGCATCAACACTTATTACAGCCTCATCTATATCAATGTGTGGGCAAGTCGGATGGATTGGTTTGATAATTCCTCACATGGCAAGGATGATGGTGGGAGCTAATAATACTCATACTCTACCTTTTAGCATATCTTTAGGAGCAAGTCTTATGGTACTAATAGAGGCTTTATCAAGAACGGTTTCTGTAATAGAACTACCTATTTCAGTTCTTACGGCAATAATTGGAGCTCCAATTTTTATAAGCCTAATTAGAAAAACTGGGGGTGGGTTCAATTAAATTAGAAGTAAAAGACGCAGGATTTTATTATGATAAAAATCATGAATTATTTAAAAACTTATCTTTTAGTCTGGCTCAAGGTCAGGTTTTATCTATCTTAGGGCCCAATGGTGTTGGTAAGACTAGCCTTATAAGATGTATATGTGATTTTGAAAAATGGAAACTAGGAAATAGTTTTATGGATGGAAAAGATATTTCAAGTTTTAATAGAAGGGACTTATGGTCTAAGATATCATATGTTCCTCAAAAAAGATCATTTTCTTTTGAATATTCTGGAATTGATATGGTAGTGTTAGGGCTTTCTAGTAAACTTGGACCATTTGCAAAACCAGGCACAAGAGAATATGAGAAGGCAAATAATATTATGAAAAGCTTATCTATAGAAAACCTTAAAGACAAGTCATGTTCTGTGATGAGTGGAGGAGAACTTCAGATGGTTCTCATAGCCAGAGCCTTAATTTCAGATCCAAGCTTAATCATATTAGATGAGCCGGAAAGTGGCCTTGATTTTAAAAATCAGCTAAAAATAATTTCATTAATCAAAAAACTATCCAAAATAGACAATATCAGTGTTATTATAAATACTCATTACCCAGCCCACGCTCTTGAAGTAGCAGATAAATCCTTGATGTTAATGGAAAATGCTAGGCATAAAATAGGAAAAACATCTGATATTATCTGTAAGGAAAACATGAAGGAAGCCTTTGGGGTAGAGGTTATACTTGAAAAAATAAAAAACGATAAGAAAGAATATAATACTATAATACCCATTAGCATAGCAGGTGATTAAAATGAAAAATATCAGTAAGGGAAAAATATTGATACCAGAAGAGGTCATACCCATAAAAGACCATCAAACTATAAGCAAGAAACTTGTAGATTTGTATGATCTTCACATCTTACTTATGAGTCTTGATCAAAACACCAGCATTTCCCCTGAATTTTATGCTGAAGAAAGAATATATTTTGTTTTAAAAGGTGAGCTTAAATTTAATAATGAAAGGCTTATAAATAACGAACTAATACTTTTTGAAAAAAATAAACTTTTTGACATAGAAGCAAGGGAAAAAAGTATATTTTTAGAAATCGCAATTAACTTAGAGGAGGAAGAAATGAAAAACATTGACAAAGGAAAAAAAATTAAACTAGTTGACTATTTAGATTATGTAGATGGAGGAATTGCAAACATTGACCTTGCTTCAAAAGATGATTTTAGGTTAGTTATTATGGCTTTTGATGCAGGAGAGGGACTAAAACCACATAAAGCTCCAGGAGATGCTCTCGTCCTAGCACTTGAAGGTAAAGCAAAGCTTCTTGTGGGAGATAAGGAAATTGAGATTGAAGCAGGAGAGCAATTAGTATTTCCGGCAAATGTAATCCATAATGTAACTGCAATTACAAGATTTAAAATGTTATTAATCTTATCTATAGATAAATAAAAAAGAAATTGAATTATTTTTTAATCATAAAGTTAACCCTTTAAATTAAATCAAATACCAGAGTAAGTATTAAAGCTTACTCTGGTATTTATTTTTCCTCTCAGTCTAAGTTTTGTAATTTTATATTATGCTATAATATTAACATGAAGCAGTAAAAAGTTTAATAAAATATATACATAGGAGAAAGAAATGGCTAAAGTAGAAAATAATGAAAGCACACAAAGAGCAGAACTACATAGAAAAATATGGTCAATAGCAGACAATGTTCGTGGAGCAGTAGATGGTTGGGACTTTAAGCAATATATTTTAGGAATTTTATTTTATAGATTTATCTCTGAAAATATAACCGAGTTTTTTAACTCCGCAGAACATGAAGCAGGGGACATAGACTTTGATTATGCAGAAATTTCTGACAAAGAAGCAGAGGAATATTTTAGACCAAACACAGTTGAAGACAAGGGTTTTTTTATATTACCCAGTCAGTTATTTAAAAATATAGTAAAAAAGGCAAAAGACAATGAAAATTTAAACACAGACTTAGCTAACATATTTAAAGCCATAGAAGGCAGTGCAGTAGGCTTTGCATCAGAAGATGATATAAAAGGACTATTTGAAGAAATAGACACCACTAGCAACCGTTTAGGAGGCACAGTAGCAGAAAAAAACAAAAGGTTGACTGACATCTTAACAGGTATAGGAGAAATAAATTTTAAAAACTTTCAAAACAATGAAATAGATGCCTTTGGAGATGCTTATGAATATTTGATTTCCAACTATGCAAGCAATGCCGGTAAATCTGGCGGAGAATTCTTTACACCTCAAACCGTATCAAAACTTTTAGCAAGACTCGTAATGGAAGGGAAAACAAGCATTAACAAGGTATATGATCCTACCTGCGGTAGCGGCTCTTTACTTTTGCAGATGAAAAAACAATTTGATGAGCACATTATAGATGAGGGTTTTTTCGGACAAGAAATAAATATGACCAACTTCAACTTGGCTCGTATGAATATGTTTTTACACAATGTAAATTACAATAATTTTTCCATAAAAAGGGGAAACACACTATTAAATCCCTTACATAAAGATGAAAAACCCTTTGATGCTATAGTTTCCAATCCGCCCTACTCAATAAAATGGGTAGGCGATGGAAATCCAACCCTTATAAGTGACGAAAGATTTGCACCAGCAGGGAAATTAGCCCCAAAAGCCTACGCAGACTATGCCTTTATAATGCATTCTCTTGCCTACCTATCAAGTAAGGGCAGAGCCGCCATAGTATGCTTTCCAGGAATATTTTATAGAAAAGGTGCAGAAAAAACTATTAGGCAATATTTAATAGACAACAACTTTATAGACTGCATAATACAACTGCCGGAAAATCTCTTTTTTGGCACCTCAATAGCAACTTGTATTTTAGTAATGGCAAAAAATAAGACGGAAAATAAGGTCTTATTTATTGATGCAAGTAAAGAATTTAAAAAAGAAACAAACAACAATATCTTGGAAGAAAAAAATATTAATACAATAGTAGAAGAATTTAAAAATCGTGAAGATAAGGAATATTTCTCAAGATATGTAGATAGAGATGAAATAGTAGAAAATGATTATAATCTTTCGGTTTCTACTTATGTTGAAAAGGAAGACACAAGAGAAAAAATAGACATAAAAGTCCTTAATAAGGAAATTGAAGAAAGAGTAAAGAAAATAGACCAGCTTAGAGCTTCTATAAACCAAATAGTAAGGGAGCTTGAAGATGAGTAAGATGGATGAACTTTTAAGAAATGAAAAGGTGGAATGGAAGAAGTTAGGGGATATTGGAACATTTTATGGTGGTATAACAGCAAAATCTAAATCAGATTTTATAAATGGAAATGCGAAATTTATAACATATAAAAATGTGTATTCAAACCCAGCTACTATATTATATTCTGATGAAAAGGTCAAAATTAATAAAAACGAAAATCAAAGAAAGCTAATGTATGGAGATATTATATTTACTGGTTCATCAGAGACACCTGAAGAATGTGGAATGTCTTCAGTAATAACTGATGAATTGACAGAAAATGTTTATTTAAACAGTTTTTGTTTTTTTCTTAGATTAAATAATAAAGATATACTTTTACCTAATTTTTCAAAACATTTATTTAGGTCAAGTGCTATTAGGAAGAAAATTGTGAAAACGGCATCTGGAGTAACGAGATTTAATGTATCAAAAGATTTAATGAAAGAAACTGAAATTCCAATCCCATCTTTAGAAACTCAAGGGAAAATTGTAAAAATACTTGATAAATTTACAAATTATGTTACTGAATTACAGGCAGAATTACAGGCAAGAAATAAGCAGTATGAATACTATAGGGATATGCTTTTAAGTGAAAAATATTTAAATAACAAATCGATGGAACTTTTTCTTAAATGCAATAATTCTATTAAAAAATGCAAACTAAAAAATGTTGCAAAAATTACAAGAGGAAAAAGACTTGTTCGTAGTGATCTTGAAGAGAAAGGCAAATTTCCAGTTTTCCAAAATAGTTTAAAACCATTAGGATATTATTATGATAAAAATTTTTCTGGTAATAAAACTTGTGTAATATCAGCTGGCGCAGCTGGGGAAATTTTTTATAGAGAAAATGACTTTTGGGCAGCTGATGATGTTTTTGTAATAGATAGTGATTCAATTTTAAACAAATATATTTATTATTTTTTATTGAGTAAGCAAAAATTAATAAAAACTAAAGTCAGAAAAGCAAGTGTACCAAGATTATCAAGAGAAGAAATAGAAAGATTAGAGATTTTAATTCCAAGTGTTGAATTACAAAAAGTGATAGTTGAGGTTTTGGATAAGTTTCAAGACCTGCTTTCTGATACTCAGGGTTTGTTGCCAGAGGAAATTGAAAAAAGACAAAAACAATATGAATATTATCGTGAAAAACTCTTGACATTTGACGAAGAATATGTAGAGAGAGAGAGAGAGAGAGCATATCTCTCTAACTCGTATTTAAAATTTCTTAAAGAAGCTGGAGAGATTGTTGGAGTTAAATTATTTAATATTAAGTGGGAAAATCTTGGCTCAGTTTCGGAGATTGTTCTTGGAGGTACTCCTAGTAAAATAAAACATGAATATTGGAACAATGGAAATATTCCATGGATGAGTAGTGGAGAAGTAAATAAAAAAATAATTTATAATACAGATAATTTTATAACACAAGCTGGTTATGATAACTCTAGTGCAACTATGGTTCCTGCAAATTCAACGGTAATAGCTTTAGCAGGTCAAGGAAAAACTAGAGGTTTGGTTGCAAGAATAAAAATAAATCTTTCTACAAATCAATCGTTAGCAACATTAGTTCCAAAAGATAATATAAATAATGATTATTTATATTACTATTTAGATAACCAATATATTAAATTACGTGAAGTATCATCAGGAGATGGAAGTCGAGGAGGTCTTAATAAAGAAATTTTAAAGAGATACCCAATTGTTATTCCTCCTATTACTATTCAAGAACAAGTGGTTTCTATCCTTGATAAGTTCGATAAGTTGGTAAATGACATTAATGAGGGTTTACCTAAAGAGATTCAGTTAAGACAAAAACAGTATGAGTATTATAGAGAAAGGCTTTTAAATTTTCCAAAATAGAAAGGAGATATTATGTCCGAAAAAACCACAAATTATGGCAGGTCAACTATTGCTGAAATGACAAATGGAATAATTTTAGCGAATTTTAAAAAGGATACAAGTTTTAGAGAATCTTCCTATCAAAGTGAAAGTGAACTTGAAAGAAAGTTAATTGATAATTTAAGGTCTCAAGGTTATGAATTTATAAATATAAGTTCCAAGGATGATTTGTATAGAAATTTAAAGAATCAAATTGAAAGGTTGAATAATGTTTCTTTTACAGGTGAGGAGTGGAGAAGATTTTTACTTGAATATTTAGATGCTCCTAATGATGGAATGATTGAAAAGACTAGGAAGATTCAAGAAAATAATATTTATGATTTTATTTTTGATGATGGTCATTTAAAAAATATTAAGATTATTGATAAGAAAAATATTTATAACAATTTTTTGCAGGTTATTCATCAATTTGCTCAAAAGGGAACTCATGACAACAGATATGATGTAACAGTTCTTGTAAATGGTCTTCCTCTTGTACATATTGAGCTTAAAAAAAGAGGCGTGAATTTACATGAGGCATATGACCAGATTCACAGATATGTTAAAGAGAGTTTCAATAGTGACGGATCTTTGTATAAGTATGTTCAAATTTTTGTTATTTCTAATGGTACTTACACCAGGTATTTTGCTAACACGACTGCAAAGAATAAAAACAATTATGAGTTTACTTGCGAGTGGGCTGATGCTAAAAATAAAGTAATTTGTGATTTAGAAGATTTTACAAAAACTTTTTTTGAAAAGCGTGTTATTCTACAGTTACTTACTAAATATTGTGTTTTTGATGTGAGCGATACTCTTCTTATAATGCGTCCTTATCAAATTGCTGCAACTGAAAGAATTTTATGGAAGATAAAATCAAGTTATGAAACAAAAAAATTCGGGAAAACGGAGGCTGGAGGTTTTATTTGGCACACTACAGGTTCCGGTAAGACTTTAACTTCTTTTAAGACTGCAAGGCTTGCTACAAGTTTTGATTTTATTGATAAGGTATTTTTTGTTGTTGATAGAAAAGATTTGGATTATCAAACTATGAAAGAGTATCAAAGATTTCAGCCGGATAGTGTAAATGGAAGTAAGGATACCAAGGAGCTTAAAAGATGCATTGAAAAAGATGATAATAGGATTGTGGTAACAACTATTCAAAAATTAAATGAGTTTGTGAAGAAAAATCCTAACCATGAAATTTATGATAAGCAATGTGTTCTTATTTATGATGAGTGTCATCGTTCTCAATTTGGAGATGCACAAAAGAATATAAGAAAGGCTTTTAAAAAGTATTACCAATTCGGATTTACTGGTACTCCGATTTTTCCAGAAAATTCCCTTGGCGGAGATACGACAGCGGGAATATTCGGGGCACAACTTCACTCATATGTTATTACTGATGCTATTAGAGATGGCAAGGTTTTGAAGTTTAAGGTTGATTACAATAATATAACTCCTAAATTTAAAAGTGCTGAAAAAGAGAAAGATGATTGTAAGTTAGAAAAATTAGAAAATAAAATGCTCCTTCATCCACAGAGAATTTCTGAAATTACTAAGCACATTCTTAGGGTTTTTGATACAAAGACCCATAGAAATGATTTTTATGATTTGAAACATAGAAGGCTCAATGGATTTAATGCTATGTTCGCTGTTCAAAGTGTTGATGCTGCAAAATTATATTATGAAGAGTTTGAAAAGCAGCAAAGCGATTTGCCTGAAGATAAAAGACTTAAAATAGCTACAATTTATAGTTTTGCAGCCAATGAAGAACAAAGGTCTATTGGAGAAATTTCTGAAGAAGATTTTAATGTTTCTGCTATGGATTCATCTGCAAAAGAGTTTTTGGATAAGGTTATAGATGATTATAATAAATATTTTAAGACAAATTTTTCCACTAATGGAAATGAATTTCAAAATTATTACAAGGATTTATCTCTTAAGGTGAAGGAAAAACAAATTGATTTACTTATTGTGGTAGGCATGTTTTTAACGGGATTTGATGCACCTACATTAAATACACTATTTGTTGATAAAAATCTTAGATATCATGGACTTATTCAGGCTTTTTCAAGGACGAATAGAATTTTGAATAAGGTGAAAACTTTTGGAAATATTGTTTGTTTTAGGGATTTGGAACAAGCTACAAGGGATGCGATAAAAACTTTTGGCGATGAAAATAGTGTTAATATTATTTTGGAAAAGTCTTATGAAGAGTATATTAATGGTTTTAAGGATGAAGAAACAGGTAAGATTCAAAAGGGTTATGTAGAAATATGTAATGAGATAGTTTCTAAATTTCCGGAGCCTACAGGAATTATTTTAGAAGCTGATAAAAAAGATTTTGTAGAACTTTTTGGGGAACTTCTTAAAGCGGAGAATATACTTAGAAACTTCGATGAGTTTGAAAAATTTGAGAAAATTATTTCAGATAGACAAATGCAGGACATGAAGAGCGTCTATGTAGATATTAGAGAAAGTATTTTAAACCATAGGAGAAATGGCGAATCAGATAATGGACAAATTGATTTTTCCGACCTTGAGTTCCAAATAGATTTACTTAAAACAGATGAAATAAATTTAGACTATATTTTGGCTTTAATTTTGGAAAAGTCAAAAGAGCATGATGATGTGGAAAGCTTAAAGGCTGAAGTCAGAAGGGTGATTAGATCAAGTCTTGGCACCAGAGCTAAAGAGGGATTGATTATGGACTTTATAAATAGTACACGATTATCTGAATTAAAAAATACTGATGATATTCTTGAGTCATTTTATAGTTTTGCAAAGAAAGAAAAGCAAAAGAAAATTCTATCTTTGATTGAAGAGGAAAATCTTAAAGAATATTCAAAAAGGTTTATAGAAAAGGCTATCAGCAAGGGCTATGTTGAATATGCAGGAGATGAGCTGGACAGTATAATGCCCCCTGTTTCCCGTAGGCAAGGAGCAAGAGAAAAGAAAAAAGAATCTGTATTGGAAAAAATAAGAAAAATTGTAGATGTTTTTGTTGGAATATAAAATTTAATTGGAACTTATAAATCTATTTAAAAAACTTTTTAGATAGATTTTTGGGATTGAAAAAAAGCAGTTATTAAATCTTTTTTAATAGCTGCTTTTTTAGTTTTATTTTTTTATAAATATTTTTCTTGTATAGTCTTCGTTTAATTTACCTGTGGAAAATGTGTTGTATACATTTGTTGCAAAGACTTCTTTTTCATATATTGCTTTTATTTCCGGGCTAAGGTCTTTTAAATTTTTTTTGTTTGTAATTATTGGGTATTCAAGGTCTTTTAAAATTTCAAATCCTTTTGAGTTTCCGGCTAAAAGTCTTAGGTAGGGCAGATATAAATAATTTTTTATGTCTTCCTTTTTTAAGTCTAATATTTTTGAAAGTATTAGGCGTCTTATTCTTGAGGATGAATATCTTTTATTTGTGCAGGAATTAATAAATTCAGAAAAATTTTTGGCATCTAAATTTTTTAAAAACAGGTTTTCCATACCTATTTCATAGTCCATATAGTCTTTTAAGCTTGAATCTAAGAGGATTTGATGTTTAAAAATATGGTAATAGTTTTCCAAATTGTTGAGTTTTTGTTTTTTTATGCTTTCATAAGTTTCCAGGGGTAAAAAATTTTTTACGGATTTATTTTGAAAAATTTTTTTTCTTATTAGACTTGCAGATGCAAATTCTAAGGTGGAATCTTGGCTATTGTGGTCTACTCCCACTCTTTTTATGGTTTGGGCTGAAATTTCAGGGTTTATTTTTTTTATAGCTTTTAAATATTCAAGGCCCAAAATATTATTGGCTTTTTTTAGGGCATCTTTTTCTATTTTATTTAAAAAATCCATGGCAATAAGGGAAGATTTTTGATAGGAATAGCCTTTTTTTAAATTTTCTTTTAAATTTTCCCTATAAATATCTTTATTATTTTCTATTTTTTCCAAAATATTTTTTAAAATTTCAATTTTATCTTCAGAACCGAAAATAATTTTTTCAACTTTCAATTTATTCAAAATATTTATTGAAGCTTTTGCGAAAATTTCAGCATTTTGTGTTGAAAAATAAACGGGAAGTTCAAAAACTAAGTCTACGCCTAAATCTATGGCAAGTTTTGCTCTTTGGAATTTATTTATTATTGCAGGTTCTCCTCTTTGCACAAAGTTTGAAGACATGCATACAATAATTTTTCCATCGGGATACATTTCTTTAATTTTATTTATTTGATATAAATGACCCTTATGTAAAGGGTTATATTCTGCAACTAAACCTATTTTCATTTTATCACCATATTTATTATACAATTTTCATTTAAAATTTTTCCATCATTTTATGGTATAATTACTAAGGAATCTAAAAGTAAAATATTTTAGGAGGTATTAATGAATATATTAGTCATTAATTGCGGAAGCTCTTCTTTAAAGTATCAATTAATTGATACTGAAGAAGAATG
Source organism: Peptoniphilus koenoeneniae (assembly GCF_030812875.1). Taxonomy (NCBI): domain Bacteria; kingdom Bacillati; phylum Bacillota; class Tissierellia; order Tissierellales; family Peptoniphilaceae; genus Peptoniphilus; species Peptoniphilus koenoeneniae. The sequence continues at coordinate 65,241 of NZ_JAUSTN010000002.1, read as the reverse complement.
TGCTTTAGCAAAAGGTCTTGTTGAGAGAATCGGAATAAGCGGTTCAAGAATTAAACATGAGACCAAAGAAAAAGAAAAAGAAGTTATTGAAACTCCTTTAGCTGATCACAAAGATGCGATAAGTCTTGTAATTAAGTGTCTTCTTGATGAAAAAATAGGAGCTATTAAAAGTGTAAATGAAATAGGTGCTGTAGGCCATAGAGTTGTACATGGAGGAGAAGAATTTTCAGATTCTGTTTTAATTACTGAAGAAGTAAAAAAAGCTATTGAAAAAAATGTAGAGCTTGCTCCTTTACACAATCCTCCAAACATTATAGGAATAAATGCTTGTGAAGAGTTAATGCCAAATACTCCTCAAGTTGCAGTTTTCGATACAGCTTTTCATCACACTATGCCAGCTGTAAATTATATGTATGCAATTCCTTATGAATATTATGAAAAATATAAAATAAGAAAATATGGTTTTCACGGAACAAGTCATAAATATGTAACTGAAAGAGCTGCACAACTTTTAGGAAAAGATAAAGAATATATAAATTTAATTACTTGCCATCTTGGAAACGGATCTTCAATTTCTTGTATAAGACATGGAAAGAGCTGGGATACTTCAATGGGATTTACTCCTTTACAAGGACTTATAATGGGAACTCGTTCAGGAGATATTGACCCGGCAATTGTTACTTTTATCATGGAAAAAGAAAATTTGAGTCCTGCTGAAATTAACGAAATTTTAAATAAAAAGAGCGGTGTTTTAGGACTTTCAGGTATTTCATCAGATTTTAGAGATCTTGAAGATGCAGCGGCAAAGGGAAATGAAAGAGCTGCTCTTGCTCTTGATGCTTTTGAAGCTCAAGTTACTAAAACTATAGGATCTTATTTAACTGAACTTGATTATTGTGACGCAATAATCTTTACTGCAGGAGTAGGAGAAAATTCACCGGACAACAGAGCTGCAATAATTAATGCTCTAAGTCAATTTGGAGTAAAACTTGACAGATGGAGAAACAAGACAAGAGGAAGAGAAGCTATAATATCTTCAAATGACTCTTCAATAAAAGTCATGGTAATTCCTACAAATGAAGAACTTATGATTGCAAGAGATACAAAGAGAATTGTTGAAGAAATGTAATCTATATAAAAAAGCCAAGTCATTTTTGACTCGGCTTTTTTAATTGTTTTTATTTATATCTACTATAATTTTATCAATTCTGTTTTTAGAAGCTTCTGCAATATGAAATTTTATATTGTTTAAAATAATATCTTCGCCTTTTTTAGGGAACCTGTCTATATTTTCAATAATATAACCGGCAACAGAATCAAATTCTTCAGTTTCAAAGTCCTTATTTAAAAGATGACCTAAATCTTCAACGTTCATGGAACCGTCAACTAAATATTTATTGGGAGCAAGTTTTATAAAGTCCATATCTTCTTCTTCATCATATTCATCATTTATTTCTCCGACAATTTTTTCAATTAAGTCTTCGGTGCTTATCATGCCTTCTGTTCCTCCATATTCATCAGAGACGATGGCAATGGAAATTTTTTTGTGTCTCATTTCATTAAAAAGATTTGCTATGGGCTTATATTCAAAAGTATAGTAGGGTTGCTTTAAGAGGTCTAAGTTATCTTTAAGAGATCCGGTAAAAGTTTTTGAGAAAAGATCTTTTACATAGAGAATTCCTAAAATGTTATCTAAATCATCTTCATAAACTGGCATTCTTGAAAAATTTTCTTCTTTTATTGTCTTTGCGATTTCTTCATAAGTTGAATTTACATCAAGAGCAACAATATCAGTTCGTGGAGTCATTATATCCTTTGCAAAAGAATCTCTAAAGCCCATTACATTTTCAATAATTCCAACTTCACTTTTATCAATAATTCCTTCTTTTAAAGAAATACTTACGGCATCTTTTAAATCATCTTCAGTCATTAGTGGTTCTTTGTAGGACCAATTTATTTTAAAAATTTTAAAAATTCCGCTTAAAAGAAGCCTTATAAAAAATACCAAAGGTTTTAAAAAATAAAAAATAAATATGGTAAAGTTTTTATTTTTTTCAATAACACTTTCATAATTTTTTTTAGCAATATGTTTTGGAAGAGATTCACCAAACAATATAATAAAAAATATTCCCAGAATACAACCTAAATATAAAAATCTATTACCAAAAGCTTTATAAAATGTCATTGAAAGAAAAATTATACTTAAACCGTTTGAAAAATAATCTCCTATTAAAGTTGTGGAATATATTTTTCCATCCTTGCTTAATTTTTCAATGTATTTAACATCAATTCCATCATCAATAAGTTTTTCTTTTTTTGTGGGGGAAAGATGTAAAAAAGAATTTTCAATTATGGTGAATTTATAAGAAAGCACCAAAAATATAAACCAAGAAAGTATATAAAAATAAATCATTAAAAATTTCAAATCTCCTTTTTACTTATTATATTATTTGCTTAAAAAAAAGTCTATTAATAGGAATTTGTAAAATAAAAAGGCGACCTTAAGTCGCCTTAAATTTTATTCAACGGTTACTGATTTTGCAAGATTTCTCGGCTTATCAACATCAATTCCTTTTGCAAGGCTAGTATAATAAGCAAGAAGTTGCATAGGTATTACACTTAAGATAGGCATTAAATCTTCTTTAGTTTCAGGAAGATAAAATACATTTTTGCAAGCTTTGTCTAAAAGTTCATTTTCATCGTGAATTCCTATTCCATATACATGTCCTCCACGAGCAGTTATTTCTTTTATATTTGATTGAGTTTTTTCAAGAAGTCTTTTTTGAGTTGCTACGGCAAAAGCCGGAGTTCCATTTTCAATTAAAGCTAAAGATCCGTGTTTTAATTCTCCTGCAGCAAAAGATTCAACGTGAATATAAGTTACTTCTTTTAATTTTAAAGCACCTTCTTTTGCACTTAAATAATCGAGACCTCTGCCTATATAAAATGAGGAGAAAGAATCCTTTATTTCTTCCGCTATAGATTTAAAAACATCTTCTCTATCTAAAATTTCATCAATATATTTTGGAAGATTTTGCATTTCATCTAAAAATTCTTTTAATTCTTCTTGAGAAATTTTTCCTGTCTTATAAGCAAAGTCTAAAGTTAAGAAACACAAAGCAATAACTTGCGCAGTGTAGGCCTTTGTTGAAGCCACACTTATTTCAGGTCCTGCATAACAATACATAACTTTATCTGCTTCTCTATCTATGGAAGAACCTACCACATTTGTAATGGCAAGGACTTTTCCACCCTTTCTTTTTGTTTCTTTAATAGCTGCAAGAGTGTCAGCAGTTTCTCCTGATTGAGAAACAACAATTAAAAGAGAATTTTCATCTATAAAGGGATCATTGTATCTGAATTCTGATGCAATTTCAGCAAAGACAGGGCGTTTTAAATATTTTTCTAAAAGATATTTTCCAACTTCTCCTGCATGAAAAGCAGTTCCACAAGCTACAATATAAATATTGGAGAAATTTTCTATTTCTTCTTTTGTAAAGGAATTTGAAAGTTTTATAAATCCGTTGGAAATTCTTAAACTTACAGCATCTTTAATCATTTGCGGTTGTTCGTGAATTTCTTTAATCATAAAATGTTCATAGCCTTCTTTGCTTGCAGCTTCAAAAGTCCAATTTATTTCTTTAATTTCTCTTTGAACTATATTTTTATTTTTATCATAAATTTTATACTTTCCATCTTTAATATAAATAAGATCCCCGTTTTCAAGATATATAACTTTTTTAGTAAGTTCTATTATACTTGTAATATCGCTAGCAAGGATAACTCCATCGTCACATATTCCAGCAATTAAAGGAGCATCATTTCTTAAACCTATTAAAACTCCTGGGTCTTTAGAAGAAATTATTCCTAAAGCATAAGCTCCTTCAAGAATTTCTCTAACTTTAAAAACACTTGTCAACAAATCTTTTTCATAATATTTTCCAAGGGCTTGAGCTATTACTTCACTGTCAGTATCAGATTTAAATTCAACACCTTTTTTAATAAGATCCTCTTTAATACTTAGATAATTTTCAATTATCCCATTATGAACAATACTTATAGAATTATCCATAGAATTGTGGGGATGAGCATTTATATCTGTGGGAACGCCGTGAGTTGCCCACCTTGTGTGTCCTATACAAATTTTTGAATTTAAATCAAAAGAAGATTTTTCAATTTCTTTTAGTAGAGTTTGAATTTTACCTGCTTTTTTAATAGTTTTAATTCCATCTTTTAATATAGAAACTCCTGAAGAGTCATAACCTCTATACTCTAATTTTTCAAGGCCTTCAAGAACTATATTTAAAGCCTCTTTTTCTCCGTTATAGCATACTATACCGCACATATTTACCTCCAAAAATAATTTAGAGATCCACTCCATCAACTTTGTTTTGTAATTGCTTACATATTTGTTTGATGTTTAGGCTGTGGTACCTACGAAGCATCCGCCGAAATTTCGATAACTTCGTTCCTCGTTAACCAATAAGGTCTGGCGCTTAATATTTTTTTATCTCAAAGTGAATATTAACACAGAGCTTTTGAATAGTAAAGTTTAAAGGTATTAAATTGTCTGTATTTTCTATGTGTGTTATTATTAAATTAACAAATGGAGGAAAAAATGGAAAAAGAAAAAATTTTAGCAAGAGTTGGAGATAGAACAATAACAGGAGAAGACTTTAATATTTTTATGAGTCAATTGGATCCCAGTACAGGTCAATATTTTATTAAAAATAAATTACTGGACCAAGTTTTAGATGAATTAATTTATCAAGAAATGTTATATCTAAATGCAAAGGAAAAAGGCTGGGACAAGGATGAAGAATTTCAAAAAGTTATAAGAAAAACTGAAGAGTCTTTGTTAAAAACATATTCTCTTGGAAAACTTTTCGGAGATATTAAAGTTACTGAAGGAGAAATAAAAGACTATTTTGAAAAACATAAAGATGAATTTTTATCACCAAAGTCTGTTCACGCTTCTCATATTTTAGTTGATAACTTAGAAAAAGCTCAAGAAATAAAAAATAAAATAGATAAGGGAGAAAATTTTGCAGATCTTGCCAAGGAACATTCAACTTGTCCATCTGCACAAAAGGGTGGAGATTTAGGAACTTTTTATCCAGGACAAATGGTACCTGAATTTGACAAAGCTGTTTTCCAAATGGAAGTTGGAAAAGTTTCTGAACCTGTAAAAACACAATTCGGCTATCACATTATTAAAGTTAATGAAAAAAATGAAGAAAAAAAATTGACTTTTGATCAAGTAAAAGGTCAAATTGAAAATAAAATCAGAAAACAAAAAGAACAAAAACTTTATATGGATACTATGGGCAAACTTTCAGAAAAATATAAGGTTGAAAAACATTCAGTAGAAGAAGACGCATAAGCGTCTTTTTTTCTGAAATGGGTATCTATATAAGGGAGGTTTTAAATGAGACTTGGTTTATTTAATTTTATTGATGGGGCTTTAAAATATTTAGATGAAAATAGAGAACTTTTTGAAAAAGTTGCCCATGAACTATCTAAAGCTTTTAGAGCTATGTGTAAATCTGATGAATCCTTTGTAAATATTACATATAGAGTTAAAAGCAGAGAAAGTGTAAAAGAAAAAATTGTAAGAAATAATTATTATGTTTCTGGACTTTCGGAAGAAGATACAATTTTCACCCTTCAGGATTTAGTAGGTTTAAGGTGTGAGTGCAGATTTATTGAAGATGAAGAAAAAATTTTCAAAAAAATAAAAAAGATATTTAACATTAAAGTCGATGATGATTATTACACGACAAAATCTTACAAAAAAATTCGTTTAAAGCTTTCTGAGCCTCAACCTCAAATTCAAAAAAACGGTTTTGAAATTTATAAAATTGACGGAGAATATTTTGATGATGGGAGAAAAATACATTTTGAACTACAGGTAAAATCCATTGTAAATGTATTTTGGGGAGAAATTGATCATAAGGTTCTTTATAAAAACTATAATTATATGATTACTGAAAATTTTTTCAGGGATATTTTAGGTTCTATAAGAACAAACCTTATTATGATAGACACTCAATTAAGGCTTCTTTATAACCATGTAGAAAGCATGGAAAATAAAAGCTATCAGGATAATACGGATCAGTTAAAAATTCTTCTTTCAAAAATAATTCATGATGTCTTTATTAATAAGGTTAGGGAAGAACTGGGGATTATTTTAAATTTTAAAGATACAACTGATGTAATAGTTGATTATCTTTTTATGAAATGTGTAAAACAAAAAGAGCTTTCTTATGGAGATCAATTCATTAAACTTTTAAACAGGATAACGGCTATAAGCGATATGGAATTGGATCTTGAACACTATTTGGTTTTTGACAGAACCCCATCATATTTTGATGATTTTACTCGCTCTATAGGTGCATCCCTTGTAAATGTTATTAACGAAGATTTTGAATGGAATCTTTTCTTTAAAATAATTTTTATAATTGAAGGAGGTTCCAGGGCAGAGTCTTTTGAAGAATTTTTATATTTTTTAAGATATAAATATTCTCTAATTTTCCTTGATGGCTTCGCCGATACAAAATTAACTTATAAGGCTCAAAAGGAAATAGAAGATGAACTTTTAAAAATAACTGCTCTTGGATTTAAGAAAGAATCAACTTTTGATTTTATTATGAGAAAAGCGCCTAAAAAAATTGAGCAAAAAATTCCTGAAATAATTCAATTTATAGATAAGAATTCTAAAGATGATTTAAAATTTATATTTGATAAAGATTAAGAGGTAAAAATGAAAGAAATATATTTTGCAGGAGGATGTTTCTGGGGAGTTGAAGCATATTTTAAAAAGTTTGAGGGAATAGTTGATACAGATGTAGGATATGCAAATTCAGTTTCTGAAAATCCAACTTATGAAGAAGTTTGTAGTGGCAGGACCCTTGCTGCAGAAACAGTGAAAATTATTTATGATGAGAAAAAAATTTCCCTTTTAGGACTTTTAGAAAAATTATTTAAAGTAATAGATCCTACTTTATTAAATAGACAAGGTCCTGATATAGGGCATCAATATAGAACCGGAGTTTATTTTACAGATGAAAGAGATAAAAAAATCATTGATGATTTTATAGAAAGTATAAGAAATAATTACAAAAGAGAAATTGTAACGGAAGTAAAAAAACTTGACAATTTTTATTTGGCTGAAGAATACCATCAGGACTATTTAGATAAAAATCCCGGAGGTTATTGCCATATAAATTTAAATTTTTAAAGCTGCAGTTAAAGCTGCAGTTTTATTTTTTTTAGAAAAATAAATTGATGAAGTATTGTTTTGTTTAGGTTATAATTAATTTGAGGGGGAAAAAATTGAGAAAATTAAAAAACTATCAACCCGATAGAGTTTTTTATTATTTTGAAGAGATAACGAAAATTCCAAGACCTTCATTTCATGAAGAAAAAATTGCAGATTATATTGAAGCTTTTGCAAAATCAAAAAAACTTCAATATTACAGAGACAGTTTTAATAATATAATTGTTTATAAGGAAGCTCACAAAGATTATGTAAATGTGGAACCTATTATTTTACAAGGTCACATTGATATGGTTTGTGAGAAAAAACCTGAATCGGACCATGATTTTTCAAAAGATCCAATTAATTTTGAGGTTTTTGAAGACAAGATAATTGCAAGGGAAACTACTTTAGGAGCTGATAACGGAATAGCAGTTGCAATGATTCTTGCACTTCTTGAAGATGAAAATTTAAAGGCACCGAAGCTGGAATGTCTTTTTACTGCAAATGAAGAAACTGGAATGACTGGAGCTTTGAATTTAGATGGGAAAAGACTTTCTTCAAAAAGGCTTTTAAATCTAGATTCTGAAGAAGAAGGAATATTGACTGTATCCTGTGCAGGAGGTCAAAGAAATGAAGTTAGGTTCAAAAAAGAATATGAAGATTTAGAAAAAGGATATATTTTTTACGAACTTTCCATTTCAGGTCTTAAAGGTGGCCACAGCGGAGGAGAAATTCACAAATATCACGGAAATGCTATTGTAAGACTTGCAAGAGCCCTATATAGATTCGATGAAGAATTTAATATAAAGCTTATAAGCCTTAGCGGTGGTGGAAAGCCCAATGCAATTCCAAGATATTCAAAGGCTAAAATAGCAATTAAAGAAGAAGATTTAAAAAACGCACAACTTTTAACAATAAAATTAAACAGCGAATATGTAAAAGAATTGGGTAAAATCGATCCTGATATAAGGCTAAATTTTGAAAAATCTTTTGAAGAAGAAAAATGTTTAAAAGAAGACCTTAAAAAAAGAATTATAGGTCTTTTAAATGTAATGCCAAATGGAGTTTTGACTATGAGCAGTGATTTGGATGGTTTAGTTGAATCTTCATCAAACATTGGCGTTTTAGAAGATGACGGAACTTATATCAATATAATTTCAGCTTTAAGGAGCAATAAGGGAACTCTTAAAGAATTTTTATCTCAAAAAATTAAAATTTTATCAAAATTTTTTGGTGGAGATTTAGAGATTCTTTCAGTCTATCCTGAATGGCCCTTTGAAGATAAGTCAGCTTTGATTGATTTGATACAAAAAAGTTATAAAAATCTTTATAATAAGCCTATGGAGATTTTTGCCACTCATGGTGGACTTGAATGCGGAATATTTAAAAAGTCTATAGGGAACATTGAAATGGCATCTATAGGTCCAGAAATGCATGGAGTACATGCTCCTGGTGAAAATTTAAGCATTTCGTCTACAGAAAGAACTTATGAATTAATAAAAGAAATTTTAAAAAATACAAAATAGGAGGTAAATATGAAAAAATTTTTATTACACGAAGGAGATTGCGGATGTGGTTGCGGATGCCACGATGAACATGATGAACATGAAGAAGAAATGGTAGATTATATGGATATTACCCTTGATGATGGAACTGAGCTTCAATGTGAAGTTTTGGGTATCTTTGATTTTGAAGGTAAATCTTATATAGCTCTTTGCCCTGTTGAAGGAGAAGAGGAAGAAATTTTAATCTACGAATACAATGAAATCAACGATGAAGAAGTTGAGCTAAATGTAATTGAAGATGAAGATTTATATGATAAGGTTGTAGAAGAGTTGGAATCTTATTTCGAAGAGGAAGATGAGGAAGAATAATTTCTTTGGTATATAGGGAATACTCAAAATTTCTTCAAGAAAAATTTAATGAAAAAGTATATAAACTTCCCATAAAAATAGAAGGCCTAACTTGTCCTAATAGAGATGGAACTTTGGGAAAGGGTGGTTGTATATTTTGTGGAGAAGAGGGTGGAAGTTTTGAAAATAGGTGCGGATCAATAAAAGATCAGATTGAAAAAAATAAGGCACTGATTGAAAAAAAGTATAAGGCCAAAAAATTCATAGCATATTTTCAAAACTTTACCAATACTTATATGGATTTTGAAAAATTTAAAAAATCCATAGAAGAATGTTTGTCGGAAGATATTGTAGGAATTAATATTTCCACAAGGCCTGATTGCCTGCCAGAAAAATATTTAGAATTTTTAGAAAAGGTTAATGAAAATTATATGGTAACTTTGGAGCTTGGTTTGCAAACTCCAAACTATCATACTTTAAAAATTATAAATAGGGGTCATGGACTTTCGGACTTTATAGATGGAGTTATAAGGACGAAAAAACATGGGCTTAGAATTGCAGTTCATCTTATATTAAATTTGCCTTGGGATGATGAATTAGATACAATTGAAGCTGCAAAACTTATGAATGCTTTAAATATTGATGAAGTAAAACTTCACGCTTTATATATTTTAAAAAATACACTTATAGGCAAACTTTATCAAGAAGGAAAAATTGAATTAATAAATCTTGAGGAATATAAAAAAAGGGTTATTTTATTTTTAAGAAATTTAAATAAAGAGATTGTCGTTGAAAGAATTATAGGAAGAGCTCCGAAAGAAAACTCTCTATTTTGCAACTGGAACACTTCTTGGTGGAAAATAAGAGATGAAATAATAGAAGAGATGGAAGAAAATAATTACTTTCAGGGAGATCTGAGAAAGGGAGATTATCATGATTAAATTTATTTTAGGCGCAAAGGGTGTCGGTAAAACAAGATGGCTAATAGAAAATGCTAATGAAGATATGGCACAAGGAAATGGAAACATTGCATTTGTAGAAGTTGACGATGATCACATTTTTAGTCTTGATTATAATATAAGACTTATAAATGCTACTGAGTATAACTTAAATGACCTTGAATCATTTTACGGTTTTATTTGCGGACTTTGCGCAATGGATTACGACCTTCAAAAAATCTATGTAGATGGAATTTACAAGGTTTTAAATTTAAGTATAACAGACCTTGAGTATCTACATAAGAAACTTGAATCCGTAAAAGATGCGGCATCAAGAGAAATTTATATAAATGTAGATTATTTACAAAGTGATATGTCCGACTATTTAAAAGAAAATTCCATTGAAATAACATCGGACGAAGTAAAATAAAAATAATGAGAGATAATAAGTTATTGACAAGGATAATTGTAATAATATTAATAGTGATGCTTATATTGCCGCTAATTTTACAATTTGCCTACTATATTTAGAAAGAAAAATTTTGACAAATTTAGAGAATGTTTTTGAGCGGTTCTTTTTGCACCGCTCAAAACTTATTAAAGATTACGATGACAAATTAATAAGTAAAAAAGAATTTTTAATAAAGAGCTATGAGTTTTTTTCTTTTAGAAACCCCAAGCCCTTTTTATTTGTAAATACCTATGAAAAGGGAATGTACAATTATCAGTACTATAATATTGTTGCAAAATATTATAGAATGCTGGCAAAGGAAGAGAAAAATAAAAGAGCCTATAATAGATTTATGAACATTTCAAATAAAAATTATGATTTGAAAGATAGGATGATTTTAGAAATTTTAAAATTAAAAAATTTTAAAAATATAAGTGCCTACTACATAAATTGTGATTCTAAAGGTTTGGAAGGAAAGATTTTTGAAATAGTTTTAAAAGATGAAAAAGAAGCTATTTTTCATACGAAAAATGAAAAGATTTTAAAAGTCTTAAAAGAAAAAAATATATTTGAAAAAAATCAAAAAAATTCTCTCATTGATAAATATATCAATGAGAGATATTGAGCCTAAGGGCTCTTTTTTTGTTTTATTTTTCCTCTTCATAGGGATCGAATTCTATTCCTTCAAAATCTTCTGCAATTATATTTCTACTTTTTTCATAAAGGAAATCTGGAACAAAAAAACTTGCAGCATAATTTGAAAAGCCACCTATAATTCGCATAAGGCTTCCAGCTTCATCATCTTTAACAAGATAGGGAATATTTTCTTCTTCAAAAATTCCCTTAATCAAATCAAATCTTACCCTGTCAGAAACAGTTAAAAGTTTTATAAACTTAGGATCTTTCATAAAATCACCTCATAAAATTTATACCACAAAAATAAAAAAACTCCCCACCAGAAAAGGGAGTTTCTATATTACATATTCTTAGAATAGAATTCTACGATTAATTGATCTTCTATTTCTACAGGTATATCTTCTCTATTTGGAAGAGATACTAAAGTTGCTTTAAAGCCTTCTTGTTTAGAAATATAAGGATAACTTGTAACAAAGTTTGTTTCGTAGTTTTCTTTAAACAAATCGGTTTTCCTTCCTCTTGGAGAAAGTTCGATTACATCACCAGCATTACATCTGTAAGAAGGAATGTTTAATTTTTTTCCATTTACATAAATGTGTCCGTGAGTTACCATTTGTCTTGCTTGTCTTATAGAACTTGCAAAACCCATTCTATAAGTAAGATTATCAAGTCTTCTTTCAAGGAATTGAACTAAAGCCGGACCTGTTTGTTCTTTAGATTTCTTTGCTTCTTTAAAAAGATTTACAAATTGTCTTTCAAGAACCCCATAGTAAGCTCTTAGTCTTTGTTTTTCTAAAAGTTGTTTTCCGTATTCAGTTAATTTCTTATCGCTTCTTGCAGTTCCCTTAGTCATTCTTTTAGCTGCTTTCGGGTGACCGCAAACATTCAAACCTAATCTCCTAGATAATTTAAATCTAGGTCCCATCATTTTTGCCATTATAAATTCACTCCTAATTTAATCTTGCCGCGATAATTAGAGCCTTAAATATTATACAGAAAATCTTAATTTTTGTAAACTTAATTTTAAAAATTTTTTAAAATTTCGAGGACCTAAACAATATTTTTTATAAATTTATTCAAAAAACTTATATTAAAACTTTTTTTTGATAAAATGTAAATAAAAGATTTTTAATAAAATAAATATAAAGTGTTTAGGAAGTGACATTTATGAAAAAAAATTGTAAAAGATTTTTAGCTGTTTTACTTATAATTTTAAGTTTATGCTTTTTTACAAAAGTAAGTACATTTGCAGAAGAAACAAGAAAGCCCATTAAGGAAATAAATCTTATCGCAGATTGGTTTAAAAATCCAGAAGCCTATGGAGAAATTCCAAGGGGAAATTTTAAATTTGAGTCTGAGGCTAATGGTATAAGCGCGATTATGACATGGCAAGAGTTTACAAATAAAAATTGGAAGGATATTAAATCTAAGATAAAAAATTTTGCTAAAGATAAAAAATATAGAATAAGCTTTATGGTGTATTGCAATTCAAATGAATATTATATTTCCAAAGACACTAAGATTAAAATGAACGGAGAAGAATGCAGTTACTATGAATCATATATTGTTGGACAAGGTTATTCCCAAGGAAAATTTGTCACAAAAGAATTTTTAGCAAAGGACAATAGAGAAAAGATAGATAAAATAAATATAAGCTGTAAAGAATTTTCCCCACCGGTCATAGGCGATAAGGTAAGAAAAGATTATAATTTTATACTATCAGACATAGACAGAGCAAAGGGATTGGAAGTTTCTAACGATAGACATGTCTGGTACAAATATAATGAAGATAGAAAAGAATGGGGTATATGCACAGATCAAGTTTTCCAAGAGGGAAGATATAAATTAGCATTTATTGTTGAATGTAAATCGGATAGTTATGTATTAATTGAAGATACACAAGGAAAATTAAATGGTAATGAATGCTATAATGGTGGTTTTACAAGTGCAATTACTGTAAAAGATTCAACTAAATATTTTTACACTAAGGAATTTAAACCTAAAAAATTAGTTGATGTGCCCTCAGTTAATACGGGTCTTGTTTACAACGGTAAAATTCAAAAAGGTATAAATGAAGATACAAAGTATGTTTTCTTAACAGAAAATGAAAAAATTAATGCAGGAAAATATAAAACCCTGATAAAGCCTTCAGATGAATACGCCTGGAGCGATAACCACAAAATAGAAGAAAGATATTTGGAATGGGAAATAGAAAAGGCAGACCCAACTTACACAATTCCTGAAAATCTTACAGCTAATTTAGGAGATAAGCTTTCAGATGTAAAACTTCCTAAGGGTTTTTCCTGGGAAGATGGAGAAATTTCTTTAGCCAGTTTAGGAGAAAAATCTTTTGCTGCAATATTTACTCCAGAAGATGAAACAAACTATAAAAGTAAAAAAATAAGTTTAAAAATAAAAGTCAAAGAAAAACCTCTTGTTAAAGTAGAAATTCCAAAGGCAAATTTAGAATTAATTTACGATGGAAATGAAAAAACAGGAGTAAGTGAAAAAGAAGGCTATAAGCTTACAGAAAATAAGGGGACAAATGCTGGAAAATATATAGCAAAAGCAGAACTTAAAGAAGGATATATTTGGGAGGATGAAAGTAAAAATATAAAAGAAATTCCTTGGGAAATAGAAAAGGCAGATCCAACTTACACAATTCCTGAAAATCTTGCAGCTAATTTAGGAGATAAGCTTTCAGACGTAAAACTTCCTAAGGGTTTTTCCTGGGAAGATGGAAAAATTTCTTTAGACAGTTTAGGAGAAAAATCTTTTACTGCAATATTTACTCCAGAAGATGAAACAAACTATAAAAGTAAAAAAATAAGTTTAAAAATAAAAGTCAAAGAAAAACCTCTTGTTAAAGTAGAAATTCCAAAGGCAAATTTAGAATTAATTTACGATGGAAATGAAAAAACAGGAGTAAGTGAAAAAGAAGGCTATAAGCTTACAGAAAATAAGGGGACAAATGCTGGAAAATATATAGCAAAAGCAGAACTTAAAGAAGGATATATTTGGGAGGATGAAAGTAAAAATATAAAAGAAATTCCTTGGGAAATAGAAAAGGCAGATCCAACTTACACAATTCCTGAAAATCTTGCAGCTAATTTAGGAGATAAGCTTTCAGACGTAAAACTTCCTAAGGGTTTTTCCTGGGAAAATGGAAAAATTTCTTTAGACAGTTTAGGAGAAAAATCTTTTGAAGCAAAATATCTTTCTGATAATCCAAATGAAAAAGAAATCGACCATATAAATATAAAAGTTTATGTAAAAGAAATAAACGAACCTGAAAAAATAAAAGAAAAAAGGGGGGATTACGGATATTTTTCCATAATAAGTCAAAATAAAAAAGTAGAAGAGATAAACAAGGAAGAAAAAAATATAGTTTTAAAGGAAATTGTCCTAAAAATAAATTCTAAAAAATTTCTTGTTGATGGACAGGAAAAGTTAAATGACACTCCACCGATAATATTAAACAATAGAACCATGGTACCTATAAGATTTATAGGAGAAAGCCTTGGAGCAAAAATTGAATGGGATGAAAAAAATTCGCTTGTAAGGATAAAAGAACAAAAGAAAAAAGTAACAATAGAAATAAAAATAGGAGAAAACCTTGCAAGGGTAAATGGAAAAGAAGTTAAATTAACAAATCCGATTTTTATAAAAAATAATAGGGCTTATGGACTTCTAAGATTTATAGGAGAAAGTCTTGGGGCAAAAGTTGAATGGTTTAAAGATGATCAAAAAATAGTAATTACAAAATAAAAAAATGTGCTTCAATAATTAATTATTGGAGCATTTTTTATTATTGAATTTTTAAATGTAAACAAAAAAATTTCTATTTGATATAATGTAAAAATAGGAAATTAAAAGTTTAGATTTATTTTAGGAGAAGTTATGTTAATAAAAAATATTAAAGCACTTGATGTGAGAAATGGAAAAATTTTAGAAAAAGTAGATATCTATATTAAAGACAATTTAATAGAAAAGATTGGACAAAATTTAGATATTGAAGATGAAAAAATAATCGATGGGTCTGATAAATTGGCGGTACCGGCTTTTATAAATTCTCACACCCATCTTGGAATGAGTTTACTTAGAAATTATGCAGACGATTATAAATTAAAAGAATGGCTTGAAGATAAAATTTGGCCTATTGAAGCTAAATTAACTCCAGATGACATTTATATAGGAACCCTTCTTTCTATGGTTGAAATGATTAAATCAGGAACTGCAACTTTTTGCGACATGTATTATGAAATGGATAGAGTTGCGGAGGCCACAGAAAAAAGCGGATTGAGAGGTATGCTTACAAGAGGACTTGGAGATTTAATGGGACCGCCTTCACCTGAAGAAAGATTTGCAGACATGAGAAATTTATATAAAAATTATGACGGCAAGGCTAATGGAAGAATTAAGATTTTCCCAGGTCCTCATGCAATTTACACTTCAACGGATAAATTTTTAAAGGACACAATTTCTATTGTAAAGGAATGTGGAAATAGGGTTCACATACATCTTTCTGAAACGGAAGGAGAAGTTGAGGATGCTCTTCGTGACAGAAAAATGACTCCAATTGAATTTTGTGATTCTATAGGATTTTTAGATCAACCAACAATTGCCGCTCACTGTACTCATATAACCGATAAAGAGATTGATTTAGTAAAAGATAAAGAATTTTACCCGGTTTACAATCCTACAAGTAATTTAAAACTTGCAAGCGGATTTACTCCTGTTAAAAAAATGCTTGATAAGGGGATTAAAGTTTGCTTAGGCACTGACGGAGATTCTTCAAACAATAATTTAAACATGGTTGAAGAAATTCACATTGCAAGCATTGTAAACAAGGCTGTTGAAAAAGATGCAACGGCAGTAAAGGCTATTGAAGTTTTGAAAATGGCAACTATAAATGCTGCTGAAGCTTTTGGAATTAATTCAGGAGAAATTAAAGAAGGAAAACTTGCTGACATAACACTTTTTAATTTAAATTCAATAAATTTCACGCCAAAAAATAATTTAATCAGTGCTTTATGTTATTCAGCTTCCTCTGAAGATGTTGACACTTTAATTGTTGATGGAAAACTTTTAATGGAAAATAGAAAACTTTTAACTTTAGATGAAAAAGAAATTATAAAAAAAGCCCAAGAAGCAATGGACTCTATATTACAAAGGTAGGAAAAGTATGGATAAAAAAATTGTATATTCTGGAATCCAACCTTCCGGAAAGTTGACACTTGGAAATTATTTAGGAGCTTTGTCAAATTTTTCAGAGCTGCAAGAAGAATATAATTGCCTTTACTGTATTGTTGATATGCATTCAATTACAATTCCCCAAGTTCCCCAAGAACTTAGAAAGGCAAGTCTCGATGTTTTAAGCTTGTATTTAGCTGCAGGCCTTGATCCAAAAAAATCTATTATTTATATTCAATCCCATGTTCATCAACATGTGGAATTGGGATGGCTTTTAAATACTATAACAAGTCTTGGACAACTGGAAAGAATGACTCAATTTAAAGATAAATCTAAAAAAGTAAAAGAAGTGGACGCCGGACTTTTAAATTATCCCGTTTTAATGGCTGCTGATATTTTACTTTATCAAACATCCTATGTTCCCGTAGGAGAAGATCAAAGACAACATCTTGAACTTACAAGAGATTTAGCTCAACGATTTAATTCGAGATATTCTGAAACTTTTACAATTCCTGAAATTTTAACTCCAAAATTAGGAGCAAAAATAATGTCTTTGCAGGATCCAAGTTCAAAGATGAGTAAGTCGGATAAAGATGAAAATGCTTCAATTTTTATTATTGAAGACGAAAAAGCAACTGCAAATAAAATAAAAAGAGCAGTTACTGATTCTGTTGGAATTATTAATTACAGTGATGAGCAACCGGGAATAAAAAATTTGATTAATATTTATTCCTCTCTAAGCTCTCTTAGCCCTCAGGAGATAGTTAAAAAATATGAGGGTGTTGGATATGGAGTATTTAAAGAAGAGCTGGCACAGGTGGTTGTGGACGGTCTAAGGCCCATTAGAAATAAATACGAAGAATATAGAAAAGACAAAGATTATCTTGAAAGGGTTTATAGGGACGGAGACGAAAGAGCTTCTTACTTGGCAGAAAAAACTGTAAGAAAAGTATTTAAAAAAATGGGATTTATTCCTAAGTAGAGGTGAATATGGAAGGATTAAGAAAAAGATCTGAAGTTCCTGAAAATGAAAAATGGGACTTAAGCAGACTTTATAAAAACACTGACGATTATAAAAAAGATTTACAAAAAGCAATGGAAATTTCAGAAGAAATTGTAAATTTTAAAAAAGTTGAAAATAAAGATGACTTATATAAACTTTTAAAACTTTATGAAAAATATAAGGAAAAGGAATCTCTTCTTGCAAATTATGTATCCCTTATGCTTTCAGTAGACCTTACTGATGAAGATGCAAAAATATTAAATTCAAAATTTAATATGGAATATCCTAAAATGGCACAAGCAAATAGTATTGTAAGTGATATTTTAATTTCTTTAGACGAAAAAATAATAGAAGACTATAAGAAAAATTATAAAGAACTTCACAGCTTTATTGAAAAAATCTTAAGAAAGAAACCTCACATTTTAGATAAAGATAAGGAGCTTCTCCTTTCAAAATTTTCCTATACTTTAGATTCTCCCATAAGAATCTATGATACTTCAAAAATGGAAGATATGACCTTTGAAGATTTTGAAGTGGATGGAAAAGTTTATAAAAACTCTTTTGTTCTCTACGAAAATTATTACCAATATCACAGAGACACTGAAGTTAGGCGTAAAGCCTTTCAATCTTTCAGTAGAGGTCTTGAAAAATATAAAAATACCTTTGCAGCCATTTATGATAATTATTTAAACATTGAAAAAACTCAAGCAAGTTTAAGAGGT
Organism: Peptoniphilus koenoeneniae; assembly: GCF_030812875.1. NCBI lineage: Bacteria > Bacillati > Bacillota > Tissierellia > Tissierellales > Peptoniphilaceae > Peptoniphilus > Peptoniphilus koenoeneniae. The sequence goes on along the minus strand of NZ_JAUSTN010000002.1, from coordinate 47,184 downwards.
TTTGATTCTCTTATTGATTATCATCTTTTCAGTCAAGATGTTACAAGAGAAATGTACAACAGACAAATAGATTTAATAATGAAATATTTGGCACCTCACATGAGACATTATGCAAGACTTATTAAAAAGTTTTATAATTTGGACCAAATAAGATTTTCAGATTTAAAACTTCCAATTGATGCTGATTACAACAAAAAAATAAATATTGAAGATTCAAAAAAATATGTAGAAAAAGTCCTTTCAGTAATGGGCGAAGATTATTTGAAAATTGCCATGAGTTCTTATAAGGACAGGTGGACAGATTTTGCAAGTAACATTGGAAAATCAACGGGTGGTTTTTGTGCATCACCCTATAAGAGAGGCTCCTATATTTTATTATCTTGGACAGGGGAATTTAGTGAACTTTTCACTCTTGTTCATGAAATCGGACATGGTTGCCATTTCCACTATGCTCAAGAAGAAAATTCAGTTCTTGAAGAAGAACCTTCTTTATATTTTATTGAAGCACCTTCAACTTGTAATGAAGTGTTACTTGTAAAAGGTCTTTTAAAAGATGAAAAAGATAAAAGATTCATAAGATATATTTTATCTTATTTAATTGGCAACACATATTTCCACAACTTTGTAACTCACTTGTTGGAAGCTGCTTATCAAAGGGAAGTTTACTACCTTGTAGATAAGGGTCAACCTATAACTGAAAATATTCTTTCTAAAATAAAACTTGATGTTCTTAAAAAATTCTGGGGCGATGAAGTTATTATGGATGAGGGAGCTGAACTTACTTGGATGAGACAACCTCACTATTTTATGGGACTTTATTCCTACACTTACTCAGCAGGTCTTACAATCTCTACAAATATTGCCAATAGAATTTATGAAGAGGGACAAAGTGCAGTTAATGATTGGAAAAAAGCTTTAAAAAGTGGAGGTAGAAAAACTCCAGTTGAACTGGCTAAGTTAGGAGGAATTGACATAACAAAAGATCAACCTCTTATGAACACAATAGATTATATTGGAAGCATTATAGATAAAATTGATAGTCTTATTGATTGACAAAAAAAATTTCTTAATATAAGATTAAAAATATTAAATTTGCAATAAAAAAGAGGAGTAGCAAAAAATTTTTATTTAGAGAAAAGTCGTTTGGTGAAAGACTTTAAAAATTTTTGTGAAGGTTGCTTTTTTGCACCTTTTAGGCGAATGATCCCGTTAGAGATTTTAAAGAGCCTCAAATTTGAGGAATTAAGGTGGTACCGCGTCTCTCGTCCTTATTTGGATGAGAGACTTTTTTTATGAGGAGGAAAAATGAAAGAACTTTCTAAAACTTATGAACCTAAAAGTTTTGAAGAAAAACTTTATAAATTTTGGATGGATGGAAAATATTTCACACCGGAAATAGACGAAAATAAAAAACCCTTTACAATAGTTATGCCGCCGCCAAATGTAACAGGAAACTTACACATAGGCCATGCTTTAAACAACACTATACAAGATATTTTAATTCGTACAAAACGTATGGAAGGATATTCAACTCTTTGGGTTCCAGGCACTGATCACGCATCAATTTCAACAGAAGCAAAAGTTGTTGAAAAAATAAAAAGTGAAGGAAAAACTAAAGAGGGAATTGGAAGAGAAAAATTTTTAGAAGAAGCCTGGGAATGGACCTATAAATATGGCGGAAATATAAAAAATCAATTAAAAAAATTGGGAGTTTCTTGCGACTGGACAAGGGATAGTTTCACTCTTGACGAACATCTTTCAAAGGCAGTTGAAGAAGTTTTCATAAGACTTTATGAAAAAGGACTTATTTATAGGGGAGATAGAATTATAAATTGGTGTCCTCATTGCAAAACTGCTATTTCAGATACTGAAGTTGAACATGAGGAACAAAATGGTCACATTTGGTATTTTAAATACCCTTTTGAAGACGGAAGCGGTCAAATTGAAATAGCAACAACAAGACCTGAAACAATTCCAGGAGACTTAGCAGTTGCAGTAAATCCTAATGATGAAAGATATAAGGATAAAATTGGCAAATATGTTTTAATTCCTGTAATGGATAATTTGAGAATACCTGTAATAGCAGATGAATATGTAGAAATGGATTTTGGTTCAGGAGTTGTAAAAATTACCCCATCCCATGACCCTAATGATTTTGAAGTTGGAGAAAGACATGGACTGGGACAAAAGAGAGTTTTTACTGACGATGGAATTTTAAATTCTCTTGCAGGAAAATATGAAGGTTTAAATACAAAAGAAGCAAGAAAAAAAATAATTGAAGATTTTAAAGAATTGGGATACTTTGGCCATGTGGAAGATTATTCACACCAAGTTGGAGTTTGCGAAAGATGCAAAACCACAATTGAACCTTTAATTTCAAAACAATGGTTTGTTAAAATGGAACCTCTTGCAAAACCAGCTCTTGAAGCTTATAGAGAAGGGAAGATTGATTTCATTCCCGAAAGATTTGCAAAAATTTATGTAAATTGGCTTGAAAATATTAGAGATTGGTGTATTTCACGTCAACTTTGGTGGGGACATAGACTTCCTGTTTATTATGTAGAAGAAACGGGAGAAACCATTGTTTCACGAAATGACCCAAGTAAAGATGAAAAGTATAAGGGTCTTACAATAAAACAGGATCCAGACACTCTTGATACTTGGTTTTCATCAGCTCTTTGGCCTTTTTCGACCTTAGGTTGGCCTGATAAAACAAAAGACCTTGAATATTTCTTCCCAACAGATGTCCTTGTTACTGCACCTGATATTATTTTCTTCTGGGTATCAAGAATGATATTTTCATCCCTTGAACAAATGGGGCAAGTTCCCTTTAAAACAGTTTTGTTTAATGGACTTGTAAGAGATTCTCAAGGAAGAAAAATGTCAAAAACATTAGGAAATGGAATTGATCCTCTTGAAATTATTGAAAATTATGGAGCAGACGCTTTAAGGTTTATGCTTGTAACAGGAAACTCTCCAGGAAATGACATGAGATTTTATCAAGAAAGAGTTGAATCGGCAAGAAATTTTGCAAATAAACTTTGGAATGCATCAAGATTTGTAATAATGAATCTTGATGAAGATGAAAAACTTGAAAAAATAGAAATAGAATCGCTTGAAAACGAAGATAAATGGATTATATCAACTCTTCAAGATGCAATAAAAAGTGTTAGAGAAAAGATAGATAAATATGATATAGGTCTTGCTGCAACAGATGTATATAATTTTATTTGGGAAAATTTCTGCGACTGGTATATAGAAATGGTAAAGCCAAGACTTTATGGACAAGATGAAGAATCTAAAAAAGTTGCAAAAAATGTTCTTCTCTATGTTTTAACTGACATTTTAAAACTTCTTCATCCCTTCATGCCTTTTATAACGGAAGAAATTTACGGACATATTCCTCACGAAAAAGAAGCTTTAATAATTGAAACTTTCCCTGAATTTAATGAACAATTAAAATTTATGGAAGAAAGGGAAGTTGAATACATTAAAGAAGCTATAAAGGCAATAAGAAATAGAAGAGCTGAAATGAATATAGCAAATTCAAAAAAATCAAAGATTCTTGTAAAGACTTCTGATCCGCAAATAAAGAAAATATTTATGGAAAATAAAAATCAAATTATAAATTTAGCTTCTGCCAGTGCCATTGAAATGGCTGAAGAAAAAATTGAAGATGATTTTATTTCCATAGTTTTGGACAGATCTGAACTTCTTTTACCTTTAAGTGAATTAATTGATTATAAAGAAGAATTTGAAAGATTAAAAAAAGACAGAGAAAAAACAATATCCGAAATTGAAAGAGCAGACAAAAAATTAAACAATAAGGGCTTTGTAGACAAGGCACCTAAAAAAGTTGTAGATGAAGAAAAAGAAAAACTGGCAAAATATAAAGATATGCTCCTTCAAATAGAAGCAAGGTTAAAAGACGTAGAAGTAAAAATTAAATGAAAAATATATTATTAATAGCAACAGGAGGCACAATAGCCTCCGTTCATACAGATATGGGTTTAAGCCCATCAACTCAAGCAGATGAACTTTTAAAATTTGTTCCTGAAGTAAAAGAATTTGCTAATGTAAAAGTAAAACAAGTATTAAATATAGATTCAACAAATATAGAACCAGAGCATTGGATAAAGATAAGCGAAGTTATAAAAGAAAATTATGATTATGACGGCTTTGTCATAACTCACGGAACAGATACTATGGCATTTACAGCAGCAGCTCTTTCATATTTAATACAAAATAGCGAAAAGCCCATTATTTTAACGGGAGCACAAAAACCCATAAGTGAAAGAATAACTGATGGGATAAAAAATTTAAAAGATGCCATAAGATTTGCCTCTGAGGACAATGTAAGAGGTGTTTATATAGTTTTTGACGGAAAAGCTATAGTTGGAACGAGAGCAAAAAAATTAAGAAGCAAATCTTTTTCAGCCTTTGATTCCATAAACTATCCCAATGCGGCATTTATTGACGGAAATAAAATTTATCGCTACGTAGATGAAGAAGTAAATAAAGAAGAAGTAAAATTTTATGATAAATTAAATCCTAAAGTTTTTAATTTAAAATTAACTCCGGGAATGGAGCCGGACATTTTAAATTATATTTTTAAATTTTATGACGGAGTCATACTTGAAACTTACGGGGTAGGAGGAATACCCTTTGAATCAAGAAGGAACTTTTTAAAAGAATTAAACAAGCATAAAGATAAAATAGTAGTAATAGCAACTCAAGTTATGCTTGAAGGCTCAGATGCCATGACCTATGAAGTAGGTTATAGATTTTTAAAAAGTCAAAAGGTAATAGAAGCTTATGATATGACCGTTGAAGCCTGTTTAGTAAAATTAATGTGGATACTTGCCATTACAAAAGATTATGATGAGGTAAGAAAATTATTTTATAAAAAAATAAATAAGGATATTTTAAGAGGTGAAGATTGAAAATATATTTAACAAGACACTCTGAAACAAAGTGGAATGTTAAAAAAATAAACCAAGGAATTTTAGACTCCCAGTTAACGGAAGACGGAATAAAAATGGCAAAAGATTTGAGCCTTATAAAAAGTAATTTCAACAAAGTTTTTTCTTCAGATCTTCAAAGGGCAATTACAAGTGCAAAAATAATAGCTCCGGAAAGTGAAATTATAAAAACAAAACTCTTAAGAGAAATAGATGTAGGGTCCTGGAGCGGAAAAAATTTAGAAAGAATAAAAATTGAAGATAAGGATTTATATGAAAAGTATTTTTATAATCCGGGACAATACCAAAGAAAAGATGGAGAATCTCTTTGGGATTTAATGGAAAGAGTTAAAAATTTTTTTGAAGAATTTATAATAGGAAAATCTTATGAAGATGTTCTTATAGTTACTCATGGAGTTACCCTTTGCGGAATTTTAAATTACATTGAAGGAATAGATGTAAATAATTTTTGGGACAACAGAGTGAGAAGAAACGCAAGCTACAATATTATAGATTACAAAAATGGAGAATTTAATATAATAAAAAAAGCCCCTAAAAATAATAGGAGCACAATTTAAAATCAGTCGTAGTCGTAACCGTCTACGGCTAATTTTTTTGTAAATAAGAAGTTATTAAAAACAAAAGTCATAGTATCGTCTTTAAAACGCAAAGTTTTATTAACATATATATCCAAACCATCTTCCTTATAAAGATTGTAAGTTCCAACATCAGGCACACCGATTTTAACTTCAGGATCAACTATTCCATGAACACCACAGCAACCAGTAAGCCCCATATCTACAGTTAGGGCTTTAATATTTTTTTCTTCAATATATTTTCTTGTACCCTTACTAAAAATTATTTTCATATTATCACCACATTTATTATAACATTATTTTAAAAGACTTAGGCTTAAATATTTTTTGGGTAAAAATGAAAATATAAGTTACAATTATAAAAGGGAATTCTTAATATTAGTTTTTTATTTTTTTAGGGTAAAACTTATATATAAGAAAAAATTTAATAAAAATTATTTTAATTTATAAAATAAAGGGAGAAATTTTAATGGAAAAATTTAAAGAAAATGAAAATTCACATATTAAGCATGTAATAGGAATTGTAAGTGGAAAAGGTGGTGTTGGGAAAAGTTTTGTAACAACGGCTATAGCTTCTGAACTGACAAGACAAGGAAAAAAAGTTGCAATTCTTGATGCGGATATAACAGGTCCTTCAATCCCTAAGGGATTTGGAATTAAAGATAAGGTTTTTTCCAACGGAAGTGAAATAATGCCGAAAGTAACCGATGCAGGAATAAAAATTATTTCAGTAAATTTAATTTTAGGCGATCCTACCCAACCTGTTTTGTGGAGAGGCCCCATAATAGGTCAAGGAATACAACAATTTTTTAAAGATGTCCGCTGGGGAGAAATAGATTATATGTTAGTTGATATGCCTCCTGGAACTGGAGATATAGCCCTTACAATTTATCAGTCTCTTCCTATCGACGGGGTAGTAATAGTTTCAACACCTCAAAGTCTTGTGGAAATGATAGTTGAAAAATCTATTAATATGGCAAAACTTATGGGAATAAAGGTTCTTTCTCTTGTAGAAAATATGAGCTATTTTAAGTGCGATCAATGTGGAAAAACTCATTATATTTTCGGAGAAAGTAAAGTTGAGGAGTTGGCAAAAAAATATAAAATTCCATGTTTTTCAAAATTACCTATGGACCAAACTTTTAGGGAAAATATAGATGCAGGCTATGGGGACGAAATTTATGTTGAAGAAATAAAAAATACTGTTGAGGAGATAAAAAAACTTGAAAACTAAAGTTGTAATAATCGGCGGCGGACCTGCAGGTTTAAGTGCTTCTTTATATTTATCAAGAGCTGGAATTCACCACATAGTTTTAGAAAAAGGAGAATTCGGCGGAAATATTTTAGAAGCTATAAATATAAGGAATTATCCTGGAATAAAAGAAATCTCTGGAAGAAAATTTATAGAAAACTTAAGAGCCCAATTAAACGAATTTAATATAGATTTTATAAGGACAACAGTAAAGGAAATTAAGAAAAAAGATAGGTCCTTTATTATAAGCACAAAAAGACAAGGGGACATTGAAAGTGAAAAAATAATTATAGCAACGGGAAGTAGACCAGTTGAAGGAGATATTTTTATTCATAATTATGTAAATACATCTTTTTGTGCTCTTTGTGACGGAAACAATTTCAAGGGCAAAGATATTTCGGTTATAGGAGCAGGTAATAATGGAGTTGATTCTGCAATATATCTTTCAAACATTGTAAATTCTGTAAAAGTTTTTACAGATAAGGATAAGGCTGATGCAGATATTTATTCTTATGAAAAAGCAAAATCTATAAAAAATATAGAATTTTATTTTAATTATAGAGCAAGAGATATTTATGAAGACCGGATAGAGTTTGATACTGATAAGGGAAAAGAAATTGTAAAAACTCACGGAGTTTTTATCTACACAGGCTTTAAACCCAACACAGAAATTTTTAAAGGACTCATAGACATGGAAGATGGTTATATTCTTGTAGATAACAATGAAATGACAAATGTAGAAGGAATATATGCGGCAGGGGATTGCACAAGACATTCCAAGGGTCAACTTATCACATCTATATCTCAAGGAGCATCTGCTGCAATTTCAGTAGGAAAGGTGTTTAGAAAATGTATAAATTAATTTCCTCTATGGGAAAAGTTTATCTATACAAGGATAAAAAACTTATAAGAGAAGAAGAAGGCTCTTTTTGGAAAATAAACGAAAAAAATTATATTTCTGAAAATAAATCCAAAAATAGGGCTTTTAAAAATACAATCTTAGATTTCAGCCACAATTATTTTTTAGTTGATGAAAATGTAAGCAAAGTTTATGAGGAAAATGAAGAAGAAGCTTTTTATATAGATAAAAATATTTTAGCCTTAGACAAAATTTGCACAAACATCTATGCAGACCAGGGGGATTTAAGATTCAAAGACGGGAATCTCTTAATTGTTAAAAAAGATGAAATATACATTTTAGACGAAAAAAAAGAAAAGGTATATTCTTTAAAAGCTCAAGATTTAAAAGTTGATAGTTTTAAAAAAGCTCACTTTATACAAAGGGGAAATTTTGGAGAATCCCATCTTTTAATAGTTGCAGAAAAAAATTTAAGCCTAGTTTTAGAAGTTTCACCTATTACAAAAGAGATTTTGATGGAAATCAATTATAAAAATGCCAATTTAATTGGCGATATAAATGATTTTTTATTCAAAAATTGCAAAAGAGCTGATGCAAAAAGAATAGGTTCAGATACTTTTTTAGTTTTAAATGATTTCGGTCTTATTTATAAATTTAATAAAGATAAACATTTAACTGATTTTTTATTTTTAAAAGATCCAATTGATTATTGCTATTTTTCAGAAAAAGAAATAAATTTAGATTTTGGAAAACCTGTTTGGCAATATTTAAAGTTATATGGAAATTTGCAAGAAAAACAGGCGGCAGGAAAGGCAAAAAAAATAAATGACAGCGGATCCACAATTTTAAATTACAAAAATTTTTATTCCCATAAAAAAGATTGTCTTATAATATTTGGCTCTCAAAACTGCATCCATTGTGAGGGAGCTCTTGAAATTATTAAAGATGCCCACAAGGAAATGAATTTTGTAAGTTATTATATGGACCTTACAAATGAAAGTTTAATAAGGGAAAAATTTAAAATTCGAGCTTATCCCACAAGTATTATTTTTAAAGGTGGAAAAGAATTTAAAAGGTTTACGGGAAAAATTAATTATGACGATTTGTTGGATGCTTTGGAGGAAGTATGATAAAAAAGGTTGCTTTTTTTGATTTTGACAAGACTATAACAGATAGGGACAGTATTTTTGTCCTATTTAAAAAATTTAAAAATAGATTTGGTATAAAAATAATTCCTCTTTATTTTAAATTGTTTTATAGGGCTTTAGGTTCTTTATTTGGAAGGGATTATGAAAATTTAAAAAATGAAATTGCAAAAATTTTTAAATTTTTAGACGAAAAAGACTTGGAGAAATTTGTAAAAGAAGATTTGAGCAAACTCTATTATAAAGATGCTTTAAAAAAATTAGATGAGCTTAGAGATGATTATTATATAATGTTGGTTTCTGCATCTTTTGAAAAATATATGAAATATGCAGCAAAAGAACTTAAGGTTGATTATTTAATAGGAACAGGTCTTGATGAAAATTTCAATATTATAGGCGGAAACAACAAGGGGAAAAATAAAGTAAAAAAAATTAAAAAACATTTAGAAGAAAAAGATTTTCAAATAGATTATGAAAATTCTTTGGGATTTTCAGATTCATATAAAGATGACAGATATATGCTTGAACTGGTAAAAAACAGATATTTAATAAATTCCAAAGTAAAAAAAGAAGGATATAAAAATTTGGAGTGGAGTTAAATGAGAATTGTCCATGTTGACATTGATGCCTTTTTTGCTTCCGTTGAAGAAATTGATAACCCAGACTTAGAAGGAAAACCTATGGTTGTGGGAGGAAGAAGCCAAAGAGGAGTTATAACAACTGCAAATTATGAAGCAAGAGAATATGGACTTCATTCAGCTATGCCTATTTTTATGGCAAAAAATCTCTGCCCCAACGTAATTATCGTTCCAGGAAGAATGAATAGATATAAGGAGATGAGCGAAAGAGTTTTTTCCATTCTCAGAAGCCATACGAGCCTCGTAGAGAAAGTTTCTATAGATGAGGCATACCTTGATATAACAAATTTAAAATTGGACAAAATAAAGTTCTGTTACGACCTAAAATTGGAAATAAAAAATAAAACAGGACTTAATATTTCCTGTGGACTTTCTTACAATAAATTTTTGGCAAAACTTGGAAGTGAGTGGAATAAGCCTGACGGATTTAAATATATTTCAGAAAAAATGGTGCCGGAAATTTTAATGCCCCTTGATATCAGTAAAGTTCACGGAATAGGCAAAAAAAGTGAAAATAAACTAAGAGCAATAGGAATAAATACGGTAAAAGATCTCTACACTTTAAGCGAAGAATTTTTAGTGGAAATGTTTGGAAGGTTCGGGCATGAATTATTTTACCGAATAAGGGGAATAGACAAGAGAAAAGTTGAGCCTATTAGGGACAGAAAATCCATGGGAGTTGAGAGAACTTTTATAAGCACATCAGATGAAGAACAAATCAGAGATTATATTAATAAATTTTCAGAAGAACTTTCTCAAGATTTTATAAAATATAACTTAGGGGCAAATACTCTTACTTTAAAACTAAAAACAGAAGATTTTAAAGTTCACACAATGAGTAAAACATTTTTAACCTTAGTTTTAAAAAAAGAAGAGATTGAAAAAATAGCCCTTGATTTATATGAAAACATAAAACCTGATAAAAAAATAAGACTTCTGGGAATTTCAGGTTCAAATTTAATAGACTTAAACACAAGGCAACTTAACTTTTTAGGAGGACTTTAATTTGGAAAGAGAAAAAGAAGAAAAAGAACTTAAAGAATCGCATTATTTAAAAGGACCCTTTATTGAAAATAACAATATTTCCTTTGTAAAAAGAGAAGAAGACGGACTGATAATTAAAATGGAGGGTCAAGATAAACATTTAAACGGATATGGAATATTTCATGGAGGAATATTTTTTATGCTGGCAGATACAGCTGCCGGTCTTTTACTTATAGATGATGGAAAAGAATCCGTAACTTTACAAGGATCTATGAATTTTATAGATAACACCAAAGGCGGAATTATTTACGCTCATGCAAAATATGTAAGTAGCGGAATAAAAAATAATATTATTGAAGTAAAAATATCAGACAAAAATAAAAAACTTTTAGCCATTGGGACTTTTAATTTTTACAGAGTAAATATAAAAGCCTTAAAAAGAAAATTTGATGTAAAAGAAAAAGAGTGTCAATGAAGACACTCTTTTTTTAATATTTTATTAAAGACTCTACAGTATAGTCTTTTAAATTTTCACGACCATTTAAACCTTCACTTATAAGTTCGACTAAAAATAAAAGACATTGAATTTTTCCTCCAAGTTTTTCCACCATTTGAGCAGTTGCCTTGGAAGTTCCACCGGTAGCCAAAAGATCATCAATTATAACAACATTTTCGCCCTTTTTAATGGAATCCAAATGCATTTCAACCTTATCTTTTCCGTACTCAAGTTCATATTCAGCACTAACTTTTTCCCTAGGAAGTTTTCCGGGCTTTCTTACAGGAACAAAACCTGCACCTATTTTATAAGCAACAGCAGTACCGAAAATAAAACCCCTTGCTTCTATACCAACTATTTTGTCAACTTTTTTATCTTTTAATTTTTCAGACAATTGATCTATAGACGCCTTAAAAGCATCCCTGTCCATTAAAAGTGTAGTAATATCTCTAAAAATTATTCCTTCTTTAGGATAGTCCTTAATGGCACATATTTTATTTGATAAATCCATAACTACCTCCCTATAAAAGTATAACACAGGAAATAAAAGTTGATAATTATAAATTTTTTGAAAAAAAGAAAAGTCAAAATAATTATTTACAGTTACTTGTAAGAGGGCGTGAAAGTTTTAGAGAATATCATATTAATCATGGTTTAGTTTAAATACATTTAAAAATTTAATTAAAAATAAAAAAAGAGTCGAGATTATCTCGACTCTTTTTTTATTTGGTGCGGGAAAGAGGACTTGAACCCCCACTCCGTTGGAACTAGATCCTAAGTCTAGCGCGTCTGCCAATTCCGCCATTCCCGCATGAGTACAAAAGTTATTGTAAATAAAAAATAAACTTTTGTCAACACTTTTTTAAAAAAATTTTACGTTCTCACTTCCATTTTGTTTTTGCAGTTGGGACAAGTTACAAGGACTTTTCCCTTACCCTTTGGAACTCTCATAGTTTTAGCACAAGCGGGACATTTTATATACTTATAAGTTTTTCTGTCTTTAAATTTTCTATTTGTTAAATTTATTTTTTTTCTGAAAGGTCCTGTAATTTCTAAAAACTTTTGATTTTCAAGGTATCTTTTTTGTATATCTTTGGATAATATTCTAAAATACATAAAAAACAAAAGTATTATTGCTATGGAAATTAAAAAACTTTTTTTAATAAAAAAATTTATAATTATTAATAAAAACACAAGCCAGGAGAGAAACCTATTTAAGTCATCAAATCCATATCTGCCTGTCATAAATTTTATAAATTTTTCTTTCATATAATTCACCCTTAAAAATTGTTTATATTATTATAATACCCATTTTAAATTTTTTAAATTAAATTTTAAAAAGGCTATTATTAAGCCTTTTACTTTTAAATTATTTATAATTTTCATTTTTCATAGTATAATGTGAAAAGCTAAGAGTTAAAGGAGATACTATGATAAAAAATAAGTTTTTTAAGAAAAATCTGATATATATTTTGTTTATTGCTTTTGGACTTTTATTTTCTTCCTATTTTGTAAAAAAGAGACTTCAAATAGAAGAAGATTATAAAAATTTTGAATTTGCTTTTGATTTTTATGATCTTTCAAGTATTGCAAATTTAAGCGATATGAACAAGGAAGAATATTTTAAAAAGTTTCCTTCTACGGGAATAAAAACAATAGCTCTTAATGAGACAACTATTGATGCTTTAAAAAATGATCCAGAAATTAATATTACAAGTTCTTTGGAAGGAAAAGATCTTAGAATTAAGGGCGATAAAAAGGCTATTGATTTTATTGTAAAAGGTTTTGAATCTTTAAAAGATAAGAGAAATATAAATTATATTTCTGAAAATGAAATTTTAATTGAAGGCCGTCCTTCTGATTTTGTTGAATCAAAAGAAAAGCTTTATGATTCTTTCGGTCTTCCTGTGGGAAAGGGCGGAAATGATTTTTCTATGTTGGAATTTATAGGCCTTGGTTTTTATCCGGATTATCTGGAAGAAATTTATAAGGTTGACGGTATAAAAGTTTTATTAAGACCGAGTATTAACGAATATTATCAAGATGAAAGATTTGTTCTTAATAGGTTTTTTGAAACTTTAGATCAAATTCCAAAGGATAAAAAACAAACCTATCTTGTTTTTGCGGGAAGGGAAAGTTTTAAGGATACTGAAAAAGATTCTGAAATTGTAAATGATTTTATTAAGGGCTTAAATAAAAGAAATATAGCTATTGCTTTGATTGAAGCTTCAAATCAAAGGGGACATCTTGAATCTGACGGTATTTCTTCTTATATCAGAAGAAGTGATGTAAAAAAACTCAGAATGTTTTCAACTTGGGATTATATTCAATCGGAGTATGATTACAAAGTTAGAGGTCATCACAATGGAGAAGAAATAACAAATGTTTATTACAGGGCAATTTCAGAAAGAAACATTGCCAGTGTTATGGTTAAGCCTTTTGTAAAAAATGATAAAAAAATTGTAGATCTTGAAGCTTATTCAAATGTTATAAATAATGCTATAAACAGACTTGAAAAAAGAGGCTTTGTTTTAGACAGTGCCAGGGGAATGGATGAGTGGGCCCCAAGAAACTTTATGAAAACTCCTGCTGCTTTAGGAGTTGTTGGTGGTGGACTTATTCTCCTTAACTTTTTATTTAATTTAAATATTTTTGCTCAGGCTGCATTTTTTGGGTTTGGAACTTTACTTGCAATTTTATTTTTCATATTAAATAAGATGACTTCTCTTGGGGAAAGTTTGTTTAATCTGGGAGGAATTATAATTTTTCCTCTTTTAAGTTTGGCTTATTGTTTGAAAAAGTATAATGATTTTAAAAATGACAAGAAGATAAGATCGGACTTTAATATATTTTTAAGAGGAATTAAGGTTTTATTTGTTTCTATTTTAATTACCATGATAGGTGCCTTATATGAGGTTTCTTTTTTGGCGGGAACAAATCATCTTTTGGAACTTGTAATTTTTAGGGGAGTTAAGATTTCACAACTTTTACCTATTCTTTTATCTGTTTTATTTTTCTTATACTTTATAGGTTATAAAAGAGATAATAATGATAATAAACTAAGTGTTCATGAAATTAATAATTTTTTAGCTTCCAACATTAAGATGTGGCAGGCAATTTTGTTTGGAGTTTTAGTTGGTCTTCTTGGTATTTTCTTACTAAGGGGAGGAAATTCCAGTACAAAAATTCCTGGAATAGAAGTTTTATTTAGAAACGCTCTTGAAAAATATACTCCTGCAAGACCAAGAACAAAGGCTGTTCTTTTAGGATATCCTGCAGTAATAAGTATGATTTGGTTAGCTTATAAGAAAAAAGGAAAGTTTATGGAATTTTTCCTTGTAGTTCTAATTACTATTGGGCAGGCAGATATTGTAAATACTTTTTCTCATATAAGAACTCCGATTTCAGTTTCTTTTATGAGAATAGGAATTGAATTTATTTTTTCAATCTTTGTTGCCTTAATTTTTGTTTTAATTTATGAAATTGCCAGAAGGGGATATGAAAGACTTGACAAGTAAAATAGTTGTTTCAGGTTATTACGGTTACAATAATATAGGTGATGAAGCTATTTTAAAAGGGCTTTTAGACGGTGTTGGAGCTGTTACAGATTCGGAAATTCTTGTTTTAAGCAAAAATCCCGATTGGACAAAATTAAAATATAAGGTAGAAGCTGAAGATAGATCCAATATTTTTCAAGTTTTAAAAGCAATTTTTACTTGTGATATGCTGATTTCAGGGGGAGGTTCTCTTTTGCAGGATGTTACAAGCAAAAGAAGTATTCTCTATTACCTTTTTATTATTTTTATTGCCAAGATTTTTAGAAAAAAAGTCTTTATTTATTCTCAAGGCATAGGACCTATAAATTTAAAATTAAATAGATTTTTAACAAAATTTATTTTAAATAGGGTTGATTTTATTAATGTTAGAGATAACAAAAGCAGGGATGAACTTATAAATTTAGGGGTAAAAAAAGATATTTTAGTTACTACGGATACGGTCTTTGGAATTGAAAAACCTTCCCTTGAAAGTGGAAAAAAAATTATAGATTCTTTAAATCCAAATAAGAACAGAAAAAAAGTTGGAGCAAATTTTATTAATTGGAAAGATAATGGCCAAAGGACAATTGAAGAAGCTGTTAAAGCTTTAAAAATTGTTTTACAGGATAATAGCAATGATGTTTATTTAATTCCCTTTTATTATCATGTTGATCTTGAAATTGCCAGGAAAATTTATGATATACTTAAAATTGATTACAAAAACATCTTCTTAGTTGAAAATTACTTATATGTTGATGAATATTTATCCCTTGTAGGCAATATGGATTTAATGGTTTCCATGAGGCTTCATGGTTTGATTTTCTCAACTTTAATGGGAGTTTATCCCATAGGTATATCTTATGATCCTAAGATTGATGGATTTTTACGAGAGCTTAAAAGACCTACAAACTTTCATGTGGAAGATTTTGATGGAGAAAAGTTGGCAGAGGAAATCTTGTCTTCTCTATCTAATATAGATTATTTAAGAAAAGAAACTATTTCAAATCTTGGAAAATTTTTAAATTTAACTTCTAAACACAATTTAGCGGTTGCAAAAATTTTAAATTAGGTGAAAAATGGATTATGTAAATATTTTTGGAGTTAATATAAATAATATAACTTTTAATGAAGCTTCTGATCTTGTTAAAAGTTTTTTAAAAGAAGATAGACTTCATACTGTTATAACACCAAACACTGAAATTGTTATGGCAGCAAAAGATCATGAAAATATAAGAAATATTGTAAATAGCGCAGACTTGGTTATTCCCGATGGCATTGGACTTATTTATGGGTCTAAAATTAGAAAAAAACCTTTAAAGGAAAGGGTAACCGGATTTGATTTATCTATGGAACTTTTAAAAATTGCTGAGGAAAATGGATATTCTCTTTATCTTTTAGGGGGTAAACCTGGAATAAGTGAAAAAGCTGCTGAGAATATTAAAATAAAATTTCCGGCTTTAAATATAAAGGGATATCATCATGGATATTTTAAGGGTACACATTTGGGTATGCCAGGACATGAGGAAGAAAAAAAAGTTATTGAGGAAATAAATAAACTTAAGCCTGATATAATTTTTTTAGGTCTGGGTTTTCCTAAGCAAGAGCTTTGGATTGAAGAAAATAAAGATAAAATAAATTCCAAAATTATTATTGGAAATGGGGGAGTTATGGATATTCTTTCGGGAAATAGCAAGAGAGCCCCTAAAATTTTTATAAAGTTAAATCTTGAATGGCTTTATAGACTTTTAAGTGAACCATCGAGAATTAAAAGACAAATGGCAATTCCAAAATTTATTTTAAATATTTTATTTGATAAAAATTCTGTAAAATGAGGAGGAAAAATGAATATTGAAGAACGCTCAGTAAATACTATAAGAATGTTATCAATTGACCAAATTCAAAAAGCAAATTCCGGCCATCCAGGACTACCTTTAGGTTGTGCTCCAATGGCTTATGAACTTTGGGCAAATCATATGAATCACAATCCAAATGACTTAAAGTGGATTAATAGAGATAGATTTATTTTGTCTGCAGGGCATGGTAGTGCAATGCTTTACTCCTTATTACATTTATTCGGATACGGACTAAGTATAGAAGATTTAAAAAATTTCAGGCAAATAGGATCATTAACTCCAGGGCATCCGGAATATAGACACACTAAAGGTGTTGAAGCCACAACAGGTCCTTTAGGACAAGGTATCTCAATGGCAGTTGGAATGGCTATGGCTGAAAGACATTTAGCTGCAATTTATAACACTGAATATAAAATAATAGACCATTACACTTACGTTATCTGCGGTGATGGAGATTTAATGGAAGGAATTTCCAACGAAGCTTGCTCTCTTGCAGGAACCTTATCCTTAGGAAAGTTAATTGTTCTTTATGATTCAAATAAAATTACTATTGAAGGTAACACTGATTTAGCCTTTAGAGAAGATGTTTTAAAAAGATTTGAAGGATTGGGATGGCAAACTTTAGAAGTTAAGGATGGAAATTCTTTAAGGGAAATTTCTGAACAAATAGAAGAAGCAAAAAAAGATGAAAGACCTACAATAATTAAAATAAATACAACAATAGGATATGGATCTCCAGCACAAGGTAATGCAAAAGTTCATGGAGCTCCTTTGGGACTTGAAAATATTAAAAAGACCAGGGAATTTTTTGGATTTCCCGATGAAGATTTTTATGTAGATGAAGAAGTTAGAAAAAATTTCCAAGAAAAAATTAAAAATTTATCCATAAATTACGACGCTTGGAAGAGGACTGAGGAACTTTACAAAGAAAAGTATCCAGAAAAATATAAGGAATTAGTTGATAATTTTAATGGTAAATTTGATTTAAGCATTTTTGAAGATGAAGATTATTATAAATTTGATGAAGATCTTGCAACAAGAGCTTATTCAGGTAAATGTTTAAATAGAATTGCAGAAAAAGTTAATTATCTATTTGGAGGAAGCGCAGACCTTGCTCCTTCTAACAATACAAATATGAAAAATTCAAATAATTTTTCAGCAGAAGATTCCATGGGAAATAATATTAATTTCGGAGTTCGTGAACATGGAATGGCTGCAATAAGTAACGGGATAATTTTACATGGAGGATTAAAATCTTATGGGGCAACTTTTTTAGTCTTTTCAGACTATATGAAAGGTGCTATAAGACTTTCAGCCCTTCAACAAATTCCAAACATTTATATTTTAACCCACGATTCCATAGGAGTTGGAGAAGATGGACCTACTCACCAACCTATAGAGCATTTACCTATGCTTAGAAGCATTCCAAACACCATAGTATTTAGGCCCTGTGATGGTAAGGAAACTGCTGTTGCATGGAAAGTAGCTCTTTCTTCAACGTCAACTCCTGTTTGCTTAATACTATCAAGACAAAAACTTCCTAACTTAAATTCTTCTCTTGATAGTGAAAAAGGTGCTTATATTATAAAAAAAGAAGCAAAAGATTTAAAAACTATTATAATTGCAACAGGATCTGAAGTTGAACTTGCAATTAAGGCTGCAAAAGATTTTGATGGAGTAAGAGTTGTATCCATGCCCTCAAGAGAACTTTTTGAAGCTCAAACAAAAGAGTATAGAGAAATGATATTACCCTCATCTTGCAGAAATAGAATTTCAGTTGAAGCTGCAAGTACATTTGGATGGGAAAAATATACAGGTCTTGATGGAATTAATATAGGAATTGATGAATTTGGCCAATCAGGACCAGGTTCACAAGTTTTTAAATATTATGGAATTGATGAAGACCATATTAGAAATGCAATTTTAAGTTTCGAAAATTAAAATTCAAATTAAAAAGAAGTAATTAAAATCCAATTAAATTACTTCTTTTTTTTATGTAAAAAATATGCTTGCATTATTTTTAAACTTATTATATTATTTTATTCACGGCGGGATGTAGCGCAGCCCGGTAGCGCACATGTATGGGGTGCATGGGGTCGAAGGTTCAAATCCTTTCATCCCGACCAGACCTGTTTAACAGGTCTTTTTTTATTGCAAAAATAATTTTAAAAATTGCAAAATAAAAAAGCCCTAAGAGGGCTTTAGAATATTAATTATTCTTCTACAGGTTCAAAATCATCTTTTGAAGCTCCGCAAAGTGGACATTCCCAATCTTCAGGAAGGTTTTCAAAAGGTGTTCCGGCTTTAATGCCGTTATCTTCATCGCCTTGTTCGGGATCATAAATATATCCACATAATTGGCATTCATATTTTTGCATAGCTAAATCTCCTTTCAGATTATTATAATTTAAGTATAGCAATGACATAAACTTTTGTAAACAAGGCTTTATAAAAATAAAGTTTTGAAAACACAATTATTTTGTAAAAAATCATGTTTTATTTTATAAATGAGGGGTATTAAAAACATAGATGGAGAGGGTTTCATGGATTTAATTTATAAGTTTAGAGGTTCCGTCAACAGTGACTTGAGCAAGGTTAAACCATTTTTGGATTCAATGATGTATGATTTAAATAACTTCATTTTTAATCAGGACACATTATTTGACATTAAATTAATTTTAGATGAACTAATAATAAATAGCGTATTACATGGCAATAATAAAGATTGTTTAAAAAATGTGTACTTAAGTGTGAATCTTCTTAAAGATTCAATAGTTATTAAAGTTAAAGACGAAGGCTGCGGCATAACTTATAATTTTAATGATTATGATTTTAAAAATCTTAAATGTTCAGGACGGGGACTTCTATTAGTAAAGGCTTTAACAGACAGCCTTGTTCTTAATAATAATGAAGTTATTGTTAAAAAAAAGCTCTAATAAGGGCTTTTTTTATTGTTTTTGTTTACAAAACAAGTTATAAAATGTAAAATAGCTAAGTATTATTAGTAAGTAAAATTTTATAATTTGTTATAAAGCTAAAGTTATAGAAAGAAGGAAATATGAAATTAAGAGATGATGTAAGAAATATTGCTATAATTGCTCACGTTGACCACGGCAAGACAACTCTTGTAGATGCACTTTTAAGGCAATCAGGGGTTTTCAGAAAAAATCAAGCCGTTCAAGAAAGAGTAATGGATTCAAATGATATTGAAAGAGAAAGAGGGATCACAATTCTCTCTAAAAATACGGCGGTTATGAAAGATGGAATAAAAATTAACATTATAGACACTCCCGGACATGCTGATTTTGGTGGAGAAGTTGAACGTGTTTTAAAAATGGTTCAAGGTGTTGTATTGTTAGTTGATGCTTTTGAAGGTCCCATGCCTCAAACAAAATTTGTTTTAAAAAAATCTTTTGAACTTAATCTGCCTGTTGTAGTTTGCATAAATAAAATAGACAGGCCTGATGCAAGACCTAAAGTTGTTATTGACGAGGTTTTAGATTTATTTATAGAACTTGGAGCAAGCGAAGAAATTCTTGAATGTCCTTTTGTTTTCACTTCTGCAAAGCAGGGAACTGCAAGTCTTGATTTAGATAAACAAGGGGAAGACATGTCAGTTTTGTTTAAAACTATTATTGATTATATTCCTGCTCCAAAATCTAATGATGATGCACCTTTTCAACTTTTAATTTCGACTATTGACTACAATGATTATGTGGGAAGAATTGGTATAGGTCGTATTGAAAGAGGAACCATTTCAACTAATGATTCTGCTTTTATTGTGAACGCCTTGGATGAAAATAGAAAAGAGAGAGTTAAGATCTCAAATATTTATGAATTTGAAGGGCTTAATAGAGTCCAAACAGACACGTCAAGAAGTGGATCTATAGTTGCTGTAACTGGAATCGAAGGAATAAATATAGGAGATACTATAACAAGTCTTGAAGATCCTACACCACTTGAATTTGTAAAGATTTCAGAACCTACAATTTCTATGAATTTTTCTGTAAATAACTCTCCTTTTGCAGGAAGAGAAGGAAAATTTTTAACTTCAAGACAAATACGTTCAAGACTTTATAAGGAACTTCAAACAGATGTGTCTTTAAGAGTTGAAGATACTGATCAAACGGATTCATTTAAAGTTTCAGGACGTGGAGAACTTCATCTTTCTGTCTTAATTGAAAACATGAGAAGAGAAGGTTATGAATTTCAAGTTTCAAAACCGGAAGTACTTTTCCACACAGTTAACGGCAAAAAAATGGAACCTATGGAAATAGTTACAATAGATGTTTCAAATGATTTTGTTGGAAGTGTAATTGAAAAATTAGGCAGAAGAAAAGGAGAACTTGTAACTATGCAAGAACCTTCAGGGGGATATGCAAGGCTTATATTTAAGATACCTGCAAGAGGTCTTATAGGCTATAGGAGCGAGTTTTTAACAGATACTAAGGGTAATGGTATACTAAATTCAATTTTTGATTCCTATGAGCCGTATAAAGGCGATATACCTCGCAGAGTTGATGCGTCAATTGTATCTTTTGATACTGGAACTGCTTCAGCTTATGGTCTTCACAATGCACAAGACAGGGGAACACTTTTTGTTGAACCGGGAGATGAAGTTTATGAAGGACAAGTTGTGGGAGAATCACCAAAGGGAGTTGAACTTGAAGTAAGCGTTACAAAGACAAAGAAACAATCAAATGTAAGAGCATCAGGTTCTGATGAAGCTTTAAAATTATCTCCTGCAAAGCACATGACCTTAGAAGAAGCTTTGGAATTTATTGAAAGTGATGAGCTTATAGAAATTACTCCTCAAAGTTTTAGAATTAGAAAGAAAATTTTAAATTCACAAACAAGATACAAATCAAAAAAGAAATAAAGTAACATAATTTATTGAAAAAATTTTTAATAGTGGTATAATTATTTCATGACAAAAAGTCATCCCATAAGTAATACCTAAAATAAAAAACACATCCCATAGGATGTGTTTTTACTTTTTATATAGAATTTATTTTGTTATAATAATTTTAGTCTAATTTTGTCTAAAGGGTAGGTTATAGATAGAGTAAAGATATGGGACGTTGATCTTTACATAGCAATTTGGCCTTCTATAATCGCGTTCACTTTCCTCTTTAGGCTTTTTAAGGAGGGTAAAATGAAGACTATTTTTAAAATTTTTATGTATGGACTTTCAGTGTTTTTAACCATGACTGTAAGTACAGTAACACTAGGGTCTCCTAAGGTTTACTTAGGTATTATTGCGGCACTTATACTTGTATTATTTGCTGCAAGACTGTCGGAAGAAAAATGGGCTGGTTTTTATGCATCACTTTCCATTGCAATAGGGATTATTTTACAAATAAAACATCCTATATTTGGAAAAATGAAAGCTGAAAAACTTGAGAAGTTAAAGCCCTTAGTAGAAAACTATCATAATTTTTTAATTAAATATGGTGCTTTAATTGTAATAGGAATTGGAATTATTGCATACTTTATTTCAAAAATTAAAATTGAAAAAAAAGAATCTACTAAATTCAGAAGCACAAGAACAATAACTTATATGAGCGTATTTATAGCTCTTAGCGTTGTAATTAACACAATGCGTTTTGGAAGCATATCTTTTGGTGGTTTTCCAATTATTTATTCCGGACTTGTCCTTGGTCCAGTGAACGGATTTATAGTTGGAGGAGTATCAGATGTTTTAGCCTTTATAGTAAGGCCGTCATCAGGGGGATATAATATACTATTTACACTTACCAGTGCTCTTACAGGATTTATTCCTGCTATTATTACAGGATTATTTAAGGACAAATATCCCAATTACAGATTTTTTTCAGTTTTAATTGGAGTTTTTATAGGTCAAATGATTACTTCTGTAATTATGGCTCCATTTTTTCAATCAATATTATATGGGAAGAATACATTTTATTACTATGCGGCAAAAGCTTTTATAAAACAAATTGTTTCAATTCCAATTTACAGCGGTTTATTTATTTCTTTAAATGAGTCATTAAAAAAGAATATTAATTTTAATTTAAGTCGGAAATAATCCGACTTTTTATTTTAAAAATAAAAAAAGTTAGGCTTATAAATTTAAGTTAAATAAATTGTAAAGATTCTTCTTGAAAAGATTTTGCCCTTATGATAACATTTATATTGTTAAGGCGACATAGCCAAGTGGTAAGGCACAGGTCTGCAACACCTTTATCACCAGTTCGAATCTGGTTGTCGCCTCCATGGACTGTAAAATTTTACAGTCCTTTTTTTATTTACAAATAAAAAAAGCCTTTATAGGCTTTTATTTTTTTGGAATCTTATAAAATACATCCCAATACTTTTGAAAAACTTTTTCAATGTCGGAAGCATTATATTTTTTACAACAAGAGCTTTCTATCATTTTGTGAAGAATTTCAGATATATTTTTGTGGATTTTTACATCGCTTACTATAGAAATAGGGGAAAGTGACGATTTTAAATTTACTTTCTTAAAATACATATTATTTTCATTTACGAAAAAGTTAAACTTATCAAGACCTGATGGTTTTAAGAATCGCTCGTCATTAATAATATAAAAGTTAATATTTTTATTGTTTTTCATAGCAAAAATTATATTTTTAAATTGGTCTTTTATATCTTGAGAATTAAGTTTTAGATTTTTAGAACAGTATAAAATTTCTCCCGTTTCAAAGTAGTTTATAAGAGCAGTTCTTGTAGTTATAAAGTCTATTTTTGAGTTTATAAAAAGTTTATCCCATAAAAACTTTATATCTAAGATTTCAGGTCTGTTTACTTCATCTTCAGGATCAAGAGAATTTAAAATTTTATCAATAAGCGTATTGGGCATTAAAAATTCAAAACCAAAATTTGACAGGAATAAAAACTCATTATCTGAATAAAAATATTTCCTGTAATTTGTCTTTGCCATTTGCTCTGGTGAAGATAAACTTATAATTTTTTTGAAATTTTTAAATAAATTATTTATGTAAATTGAAAATTCAAAAAGATTTTCCATTTCATTTCCATAAGTTATTGTAAAGAAATCCTCATTTTCATTGTTTAAAAGCATATACATTTTATCCTTAATTAAAATTAAGTTGTAATTTATATCTTTATTGTTTTGGTAAAGTTCTATGTTGATTTTAGAGTTTTCTGTAATTGTTTTTAAAATATCTATTTTATAAAGATTTTCTTTACTGCAAAGTAAATGCAGATTTATATCATTATTTTTTTTAGCTGTATTTTTTATGACATTAAATAAAAGACTTGAATTGGAATTTAATATGTCAAAACTTGCCCAAATGTCAAGATGGTCATTTTCAAGAATGAGTTTTTCGAAAATATCTTTAAATTCATTTTCAACATTATTATTTTTAAAAATAAAATGGGTATTTGAAGGACTTTCCAAATAAGAATCTGTATTTGTATAGTCGTAGGCATCATTTAATAATTTATAAATCATTACTTCCAAAGATTTTTCGGTATTTTCTTTTAAAATTTGAGAATTTTTTATATTAAAAGTCACTAAAAATTCTTGGACCTTTTTTTCTTTTATTAGGGATTTGGAAAATATAGATGAAAGTTTTCCATTAATTTCAGAAATGTTTTTATAAGAAGGCAATTTTTTTCCACTGTTCCATTTGCTTATATAAGATACATCATAGCCTAAAGAATAAGCTATGCTTGACAACTTAGTATTTGTTAAATTAGTTAAAGTTTTAAAAACTTGCTTATAAGGCAACATATAAAAAACCTCCCATATTTCCTAAATAAAGATAAGAAAATTATATTGTTTTATTGACTAAAAGTCAATAAATGTACATATTATTCAAGACTTGTCAAAGATGAAAACGTTAAAATTAAAATCTAAAATTATATAATATATACAAGAAAAATTTATTTTTTAATTTGTGGGAGGTAATATGGCTAATTATAATTCTGTTACAGAAGAGATAGTTGAACAAATCAAAAAGGCTATCAGTGGTAAAGTTTATGTCGGTGAAGAAATTAATGTTGATTTCTTTCATGATGAAATGCCAATTTATGGCGAGGGAAGACCAGAACTTGTTGTTGATGTAAAATCAACTGAAGAAGTCGCAAAGGTTGTAAAAATTTGTAATGACAATTTAATTCCTGTTGTTCCAAGAGGTGCAGGAACAGGACTTACAGGAGCTGGAGTTGCCATTAATAGTGGTGTAATGCTTAATATGCAAACCATGAACAAAATTTTGGAATATGATGAAGAAAACATGGTAGTAAAGGTTCAACCAGGAGTGCTTTTAAATGATCTTGCTCAGGATTGTTTAAGCAAGGGATACATGTATCCGCCGGATCCAGGTGAAAAGTTTGCAACCTTAGGTGGAAATGTTTCTACAAATGCAGGTGGCATGAGAGCTGTAAAATATGGAACTACAAGAAATTATGTAAGGGGAATGGAAGTTGTTCTTCCAAATGGAGAAATAACTTATTTTGGAGCATGTGTATCTAAAACTTCAACGGGCTACTCTTTAAAAGATTTAATGATTGGTTCTGAAGGAACTCTTGGAATAATTACTGAACTTACTCTTAAAATTATTCCTGCTCCTAAAGAAACTATTTCACTAATAGTTCCTTATGAAAAATTAGATGATTGTATTTCAACAATTCCAAAATTATTTAAAGCTTACTTAAATCCACAAGCTATAGAGTTTATGGAAAAAGAAATTGTAAATCTTTCTGAACTTTATATTGGAAAATCAACTTTTCCTAAGACAATCGAAGGAATTGATATAGGGGCATATCTTTTAATAACTTTTGACGGTGAAAACGAAGATGATTTAAACGATATTATTGAACAAGCTGCAGAAGTTCTATTAGATGCAGGAGCAATAGATGTCCTTGTAGCAGATACCCCATCTAAAATTAAAGATGCTTGGGCTGCAAGATCTTCTTTCTTGGAAGCAATAGAAGCTCAAACAAAACTTTTAGATGAGTGTGATGTAGTTGTACCTATTAACAAGATTGCAGCTTATATAAAATATGTAAATGAAAAAGGAAAAGATTTTGACTTTGAAGTTAAAAGTTTTGGACATGCTGGAGATGGAAATTTACACATTTACGCTTGCTCAAACGAAATGGAAAAAGAAGAATTTTTAAGACAAGTTGAAATTTTTATGAATGATATTTACAAAAAAGCTTATGAATTTGGTGGACAAATTTCAGGAGAACACGGAATAGGCTTCGGTAAAAAAAGATTCTTAAATATTTTTGAGGGAGATGTAAATACTGAATTAATGAGAGGAATTAAGAAAGCATTTGACCCTAACTTAATTTTAAATCCCGATAAGGTTATTTAATAAAAATTGTAAAAAAGTTATCTAATTTTAAAATAATAAAATATAAAGGTGGTAAATTATGGCATATTTAATTTCAGAAGAAGCAAAAGATTTATTGGAAGACGTTAAAAATTTTTGCGAAAAAGAAGTAATAGAAACTTGTAAAGAAGCTGATAGGACCGGAGAATGGCCTAAAGACTTATACGAAAAAGCAAAAGAACAAGGATATTTTGTTCTTGAAGTTCCAGAAGAATATGGCGGACCAGGACTTTCAAGAATTGATGTTGCTGCACTTATAGAAGAAATGGCAAAGGCTGATGCTGGATTTGCAACTACAATTTCAGCTTCAGGACTTGGAATGAAACCTGTTTTAATTGCAGGAACAGAAGAACAAAAACAATATGTTGCAGATACATTAATGGCTGGAGGTATGGGAGCATTTTGTCTTACAGAACCTGGTGCAGGTTCAGATGCAGGAGCAGGAACAACTACTGCAGTTCGTGATGGAGATGAATATGTTCTTAATGGAAGAAAGTGCTTTATAACAAATGGCGCCGTTGCATCTTTCTATTGTGTAACAGCACTTACAGATAAGTCAAAGGGACTAAAAGGTATGTCCATGTTTTTAATTCCTGCAGAAACTAAGGGAATAAGTGCCGGAAAAGAAGAAGATAAAATGGGAATAAGAACTTCAAACACTACAGATGTTGTTCTTGAAGATTGTAGAATTCCTGCAAGCTATATGATAGGAGAAGAAGGAAAGGGCTTTTCAATTGCAATGAAAACTCTTGATCAAGCAAGAGCTTGGATGGGATGTGTTGCAGTAGGAATTGCTCAAAGAGGAATTGATGAAGCTAAAAAATACGGAAATGAAAGAATTCAATTTGGAAAACCTATAGTTAAAAATCAAGCGCTTCAATTTAAACTTGCAGATATGGATATAAAAACTGAAGCTGCAAGACAAATGGTTGCAAATGCTCTTACAAGAATGGATTTAGGTCTTACTTATAATAGAGAATCTGCAATTGCAAAATGTTTTGCATCAGACATTGCTATTAGAGTAGCAGAAGATGCAATTCAAATGTTTGGAGGATATGGATATAGTAGAGAATATCCTGTTGAAAAACTTCTTCGTGATGCAAAAATTTTCCAAATTTTTGAAGGAACTAATGAAGTTTTGAGAATTGTAGTTGCAAATAATCTATTAAGAGGTTAATAATGAATATTTTAGTTTGTATAAAAGAAGTTCCAGATGATTCAGTAGCAGTATCTGTAAAAGATGGAAAAGCTGATATTTCAGGGATAACCCCAGTTGTAAATGCTTTTGACACTTACTCCCTTGAAATGGCTGTAAGATTGAAAGAAAAAGAAGAAGGACAAGTTGTTGTAGCTTCTATTGGCAACGAAGATGTTAAAAATTCCCTAAAAAATTGTTTGGCAGTTGGAGCAGATAAGGCATATTTAATTAAATATGATGATTATAGAAATCTTGATACAAAAGGAATTTCAGAAATTTTAAAAGAAGCAATAAAGAAATTGGAAGAAGAATGTGGTGCTTTTGATGTAATTTGTTTCGGAAAAGAAACTACAGATGCAGAAGCTTCACAAGTTGGAGTTTATTTTGCAAATAAATCAGACCTTGGCTTGGTTACATCTGTAATTGAAATTAATAAAGAAGGAGAAAAATTAATTTCAAAGCAAGAAATTGACGGAGGATATAGACAAGTTGAAACAAAAATGCCCTGCGTTCTTACAATTTCAAAACCTGATTATGAACCAAGATATCCTACTATAAAAAGTAAAATGGCAGCAAGAAGACAAAAAATTGAAGATATTGAAGTTGCTGTAAACTTAGATTTAATTCTTGAAGAAATAAAAGATTTTGAACCGGAAAAAAGAAAAGCTGGTATTAAAATCAATGAAGAAGATCTTGAAGTTAGCGTAAAAAAAGCAATTGCTTTAATGAAAGAGCAAAAAGTTTTATAGGAGGAAAAAATGAAAAATATATTAACTTATATAGAGCTTAAAGATGGGGCTCCTATAAAATTGAGCTTGGAATCTTTATCCGAAGCAAGTAAAATTGCAAAAGAACATTCTGTTGAGTCAATAGCTTTAATTTTTGAAAAATTATCTGAAGATGAAATGTCAAAATTAAAGGGGGCAGGTTCTGACAAAATTGTCCTTGTAGAAAGAAATTCATACAATATGGAAGATTTTTCAAATGCAATCGTAAAAATTGCTGGAAAATATGATGTTAAAGATATTTTTATTCCAGGAAGTCTTGATGGAAAGGATTTAGCCCCAAATATTGCCGCAAGTCTTGATACAGTTTCAATTACAAATGTAATGGATATTAAATTTGAAAATGATGAAATTAATTATGTTACTCCCTCATATGGTGCGACAGTTTTAACTTTGTCAAAAATAAAAAAAGCTCCCAGAGTTATTACAATAAGAAGCGGTTCTTTTGATAAAAGAGAAGATTTAAATGGAAAAGGACTTTTCATAGAAGAAAAAGTTGACGAAATAAAAGATTTAAAAGCCATAATTAAAGAGGTTGTTAAATCTACGGAAGCTCAAGTAAATCTTGAAGATGCTCCTATAATTATAACTTGCGGAAGAGGTGCAAGTAGTGAAAATATCTATCCTTTAGTAGAAGAACTTGCAAAAGTATTTAATGCTCCTATTTCAGGCACAAGACCTGTTATTGATGATGGAGTCCTTCCAAAAAGTTCACAAATTGGACAATCCGGAAAGATTGTTTCTCCAAAACTTTATATAGGATGTGGAGTTAGTGGGGCAGTTCAACATATTTCAGGAATGGAAAAATCCAATTTCATATTGGCAATTAACAAAGATGAAGATGCTCCGATTTTTCAAATTGCAGATATTGGAATAGTAGGGGATTGTGCAAAAATTTTACCCTTATTTATTGAAGAAGTTAAAAAAATTAAGGCAAATTAAATTTTAGGAGAAGTATGAATTATTTAAAAGAATTTGTTATTCTTTGCATTTGTTTAATGCTGGGAGTTGCAACAAGGCATATAATAAACTTTCCTATACCAGAAGCAGTTTATGGGATGATTTACCTATTTATTGCTTTTGCCCTAAATATTATAAAGCCAGATGATGTTAAGAAAACTTCAAATGGTATACTTCAAAATTTAGCTATTCTATTTGTTCCTGCAGGAGTTGGAATTATTAATAGTTATAGTGCCATTAAGGGAAAAACTTTAATGCTTATTGTTTTAGTAGTTTTAGGAACTGCTATTACAATGGGAGTAACAGGAAAGATAATAGAATTACTTCAAAGGAGGAAAAATGTTAGATAATAAATATTTTGGTATAATCTTAACATTTGCAACCTTTGAAATTGGAAAAATGTTAAATAAAAAATTAAAAAGTCCTATAGCTAATCCTCTTTTGATTTCCATAGCCTTGTGTATACTTTTTTTAAAAGTTACAGGTATTTCTTATGAAAGTTATAAACAGGGCGGAGATTTCATAATGTTTTTCATAGCACCTGCTACTGTTGCTATGGTTGTAGATCTATATGAAAATCTTGATGAATTAAAAAAGAATTTATTTCCTATTCTTATAGGTACTTTATTAGGCTCAATCCTTGCAATGCTTTTTATAGTGATTTCTTATAAGTTGGCAGGATTTGAAAAAAGTATAATAATTTCAAGTGCTCCTCAATCTATAACTACCGCAATAGCCATCGCTTTATCGGAGGAATATGGCGGGAATCCAGCCATTACAGCTGTACTTGTAGTATTAAGAGGAGTAACAGGAGCTGTAATTGCTCCTATAATAATTAAGGCTTTTAGGATAAAAGATCCAACTGCCCAAGGAGTTGCGATAGGAACTTCGTCTCACGCAGTAGGAACTTCTGAAGCAAGAAAAATTGGAGAAATTCAAGGAGCTATGAGTGGTTTATCCATAGCTGTTACAGGTCTTGTCACGGTAATTTTAATGCCTATTATTATGAAATTAATTTAGAGATTTAATTAATAAAATTCACAAATTTTTAAAAACTCATTGTAAGTCCCCCTTCAATGAGTTTTTTTGATTCTAATTATCTTATAAAATTTCTATAAAATTGAAATGAATTGGCTCTTTTGCTATAATTTATTTAATTAAATGATGGAGGATAAAATGAAGGAAAAGCTTTTAAAAATAAAAGATGTAGCTACATCTGAAATAGAAAAAACTGAAAATTTAAAAGGCCTTGAAGACTTAAGAGTTAAATATTTAGGTAAAAAAGGTGAACTTACTCTCGTTTTAAAAGAAATGGGAAAATTATCGAAGGAAGAAAGACCAATTATAGGTTCGTTAGCTAATGAAATAAGAAAAAATATTGAAGAACTTATTGAAGAAAAAAAACAAAAACTTTCTTCTCAGGAACTGGAAAAAAGATTAATAGATGAGAGAATTGATATTACATTAAAAACTGACAAAACTGATGTAGGACATTTTCATCCTCTTATAAAAACTCTTGAAGAACTGGAAAGTCTTTTTGTTAGAATGGGCTTTACAGTATATGACGGCCCTGAAATTGAAACCGTTGAAAATAATTTTGATTTATTAAATGCACCGGAAAATCATCCATCAAGAGATCTTTCAGATACATTTTATATTGACGAAAATACTTTACTTAGAACACAGACTTCTCCTGTACAAATAAGAGCTATGAAAGAGCATGGTGCTCCTTTAAGAATGATTTGTACTGGAAGAGTATTTAGACCAGATGAAGTTGATGCAACTCATTCTCCTATGTTTCATCAAATGGAAGGCTTAATAATTGATAAAGATGTAAGTATTGCCAATTTAACGCATACCTTAAATTTATTTGTTAAGGAACTTTTTGGAGATGATATGCAAACAAGATTCAGACCCCACTATTTTCCTTTTACAGAACCAAGCCTTGAAGTGGATGTAACTTGTCCAAAGTGTCATGGCAATGGTTGTGATGCCTGTGGAAATACTGGCTGGAGTATGGAACTTTTAGGATGCGGTATGGTTCATCCTAATGTTCTTAGAAACTGTGGAATTGATCCTGAAATATATTCTGGATTTGCATTTGGAATGGGAATTGACAGAATAGCCATGGTTAAATACGGAATCACTGATATAAGAATGATGTTTGATAATGATATCAGATTTTTAAAAGAATTTTAGGAGGAGTCATGTTATTACCCATAAGTTGGTTAAAAAATTATATAGATTTAGATAAGTCTACAAAGGAAATTGCCGATGAAGTAACACTTACAGGCTCTCATGTTGAATCAATTATAAATAGAGCTGAAGGTATTAGTGGAGTTGTAGTCGGTAAAATATTAAAAATTACAAATCATCCAGATGCAGATAAACTTGTTATTTGCCAAGTTGATGTTGGAGATGAAGTTTTGCAAATCGTAACAGGAGCGAAAAATGTTTTTGAAGGAGCTCTTGTTCCCGTTTCAAAGGTAGGAGCAAATCTTGCTGGGGGCATAAAAATAAAAAAAGGCAAACTTAGAGGAGTTGAATCTGACGGAATGCTTTGCAGTCTTGAAGAATTAGGTTATGAAATTTCAGTAATACCTAAAGAGGCAAGAGATGGGATTTTTATTTTTAGAGAAGATTATAAACTTGGAACAGATGTAAAAGAAATCTTAGACTTAAATAATCCAGTTATAGAATTTGAAATAACTCCAAATAGACCAGATTGTTTGTCTATTATTGGAATGGCAAGAGAAGTTGCTGCAACCTTTGATACAAAACTTAAAAATGAAGAAATAAAAATAGAAAATCCTGTTGATAATATAAAAAATTATTTCAATGGAGTTGAAGTTAAAACTGAAAAGTGCCAAAGATTTTATGGAAGAGTTTTAAAAGATGTAAAGATTGAAGAATCTCCCCTATGGCTAAAAAATTATCTTATGGCAAGTGGAGTAAGACCAATTAATAATATTGTTGATTTAACAAACTTTGTTATGCTTGAATATGGTCAACCTCTTCATGCTTACAACTTAGAAACTTTAGAAGATAAAAAAATAATTGTAAGACAAGCAGAAGATGGGGAAGTTATAAAGACCCTTGATGATGTTGAAAGAAAATTAAATAAGGATGATATTGTTATTTGCGATGGAAAAAGAATAGTAGGTATTGCAGGATTAATGGGTGGTTTTGATACTGAAATTACTCCTCAAACTAAAATTGTTTTTCTTGAAGGTGCAAATTTTAATGAAAAAAGCGTAAGACTTACATCAAAAAGACAAGGTCTTAGGACTGAAGCAAGTGCAAGATTTGAAAAGGGAATTGATTCAAATTTAGCAAAAGTTGCAGTAGATAGAGTCTGCCAATTAAGTGAAAAAATTTCTTGCGCAAAAGTGGTTGATTCAGCTTTTGATGAAGGTCAAAAAGACAAAAAAGAAAAAAAGATAAAACTTAGACTTTCAAAAACAAACAAATTAATAGGAGAAGATTTAAGTCTTGAAGAAATTTCAAAAATCTTAAACAGATTGGAAATAGAAACAGAACTTTTTGATGAATATTTAATTGCAAAAGTTCCAAGTTTTAGACTTGACATAGAAATAGAAGAAGATTTAATTGAAGAAGTTGCAAGGATTTATGGATATCACAATATAGAACCCAAACCTCTTTTCGGAGGTTTAACAGTAGGTTCAAAACCTAAATTCAGAAATGTTGAAAAAAGAGTTAAAGATATTTTAATGGCCTATGGATATTCTGAATTTATGACTTATTCTTTCGTAAGCCCTTCAATTTTTAATAAGCTGAATTTAAAAGAAGATAATGAACTTAGAAAAGTTGTTAAAATAATAAATCCTCTTGGTGAGGAATATTCAATTATGAGAACCACTCTTGTTGCAAATATGCTCGAAGTTTTAAGTAAAAATTACAATAGGAATAATGAGAGAGCAGCAGGCTTTGAATTTGGAAATACTTTTACTCCAAGTGATAAATTACCTGAAGAAAGATTAAAATTAACAATAGGTTCTTACAACCAAGGAGATTTTTATAATATGAAAGAAATGATTTTAAAAGCTCTTTGGACTTTGGGAATTGATGATTTAAAAGTAAAGCCTTCTTCAGTTGAATATTTGCATCCAGGAAGAAGCGCAGATCTTTATAAGGACGATATTTATTTAGGAAGTTTTGGTGAAGTTCATCCGAGTGTTTTGGAAAAATATTCAATTAAAACAGGAGCCTTAGTAGGAGAATTTGAATTTAATAAATTTGTAGAATTAAGCAAAGAAAATAGATTATATAAAGAACTTCCAAAGTATCCTTCTATGAAAAGAGATTTTGCTTTTATTTTAGATAGGGATATAAGCTCTGAAGAAATAGAAGAAGTTGCTAAGAAATATGGCAAAAAAATTCTTGAAGATTTTAATGTTTTCGATATTTATACAGGAAAGGGTATAGAAGAAGGTAAGAAGAGCATAGCATTTTCTCTAATATTTAGGGCAAATGACAGAACTCTTACAGATTCAGAAGTTGAAAAAATTTCCGATAAAATAATTCAGGAAATAAAAGACAATTTCAAGGCTAAATTAAGGGGTGAATGAGCCTTATGAAAAAGACGAAAGTAGTTATTGATGATATGAGTTTTTATGTTGTTGGAAATGACAATCCGGAATATATAAAAACTCTTGCCCGAAAACTTGATGAAAAAATAAAAGAAGTTAAGGGTAACAATTTTAGACTGAATCAAACTCAAGCTTTAATTTTGGCTTCTCTTAATATTTTAGATTCTTCGAATAGAGAAAATGACATTGAAACAAGGGCGAAAAACTTGTCCAAAGATCAAGAAGCAGTTAAAAAACAATTAGAAGAATTGGAAAAACTGAAAAAAGAAGTGGAACTTTCTAAAAAGAGCACAAGTGTTTTAGAAAAGCAATTAAAACAATCTAATGAAGAACTTTTAGGTCAAAAAGAAGAAAATAAAAGTCTTTCACAAAATATGAATTTAAAAAATTCTGAAATAAATGATTTAAAAGAAGAAATCAGAAAACTTGAAAATGAAAAAAATAAATTGAGTGATAAAATCTATGAAAATCAGAAAGAGATTATTGATTTAAGTAGACAAATAGAGATTTTGTCAAATGAAAATTGAGCTACTTTCTCCTGCAGGAAATTTTGAATCTTTAATAAGTGCTGTAAATGCTGGAGCAGATGCAGTTTATTTAGGGGCAAAATCTTTTAGTGCAAGAGCAAGTGCTGCAAATTTTACTGATGAAGAAATAATTGAAGGGGTGAAATTTGCTCATTTGAGATCTGTAAAAGTCTATGTAACTGTAAATATTTTGTTGTCTGATCAAGAGTTTAAAGATGCAATAAAATTAGTAGAATTTTTATATAGAGCCGGAGTTGATGGAATAATAGTCCAAGATCCGGCTCTTGGATTATACATTAAGGGTAAATTTAAAAATCTTGAAGTTCATGCTTCAACACAGATGACTATAAATAATTATTATGGCGGAAAATTTTTAAAAAATTTAAACTTTGATAGACTTGTTCTTGCAAGAGAAACAAATTTAAATGAAATAAAAAAAATAAAAGAATTAAATCTTGATATTGAGCATTTTATTCATGGAGCCCTTTGCGTTTCTTATAGCGGACAATGTCTTATGAGTTCTATGATTGGTGGAAGAAGTGGAAACAGGGGAGATTGTGCTCAGGCATGTAGAAAACCCTATGAAATTTTAAATAAAAATAAAAGCCCTATAAGTCAAAAAGGATATTTTATAAGTCCAATGGATTTACAAAGTTTTACAAATCTTGAAACTTTAATAAAATCCGGTGTTAATTCCCTTAAAATTGAAGGGAGAATGAAAAATAGCAGATATACTTATCAAATAGTTAAATCCTATAGAAAAGCTCTTGATAAAAAATTAGATGAAGGGGAAATCAATAAATCAAAAGAAATATTTAACAGAGAATGGACAAAGGGGATTCCCTTTGGTGCTTTTGGATCTGATTTTGTATCTATAGATAGACCTGACAACAGGGGAATTGAAATAGGGAAAATTATAAAAAAAGTTAAAGATGGATATATTATAGATTTTTATAATAATGTAAATAAGGGAGACTCCTGTGAATTTATAGGAGATAAAAAATTTACTTTAACAATGTTTGATAATTTCAAAAGGGGACAAAACTTTTTTAAAACTAAGAGAAACTTAGAGGAAGGAAAAGTAATAAGAAGGCTTACAAATATAAAATTAAATGAAAGCCTTGATGAAGAAATTGAAAAATCTTATAAAAAAATTCCTATCTCCTTTAATATAGAATTAAGAGAAAATAAAAACCCTATAATAAAAGTTGAGGCAGAGGGAAAAGAAATTTTATATATGGGAGATAAAATTGTTGAAACTGCAAAAAAAGCTCCCATAAATAGAGAAAATGTTGAAGAAAGTTTTTCTAAATTAAATAAGACTGGCTTTAGCCTATCTTCAATAGACATTCAAATGGACAATAATATTTTTCTGCCTATTTCTTATCTAAATGAACTTAGAAGAGAGGCACTTAAAAAGTTTGAAGACCTCTTTACAAATAGAGAAATAGAGATTAAAAGTTATGAGCTTGAATTTAAAAATAGAGAAAAAGAAAATAAAAAACTTATTCTTGAGCTTAAAAGTATAAAAGATTTTGAAAAAATAAACTTTGAAAATATAGACTATATATATTTAGATTTAAAATTCATAGACAAAAAAGAAATTTTTAAGTTTAAAAATAAAATTTTTATAATTCTACCAACAATTTTAGATTCAAAACAGCTGGAAAATATAAAAGAAAAAATTGAAAAATTAGATATAGCTGGCATAGTTATATCAAATTTATCTCAAATAGAGATTTTTAAAAATTATAAAGGAAAAAAACATGGGGATATAGGTTTAAATGTATTTAATTCTTATACAGGAGAATTTCTTTTAAACAACTTAAATTCCATAACTCTATCACCGGAAATGAACTATGAGCAAATAAAAAATTTAAAAGTTAAGGGTAATCTTGAATCTATTGTTTATGGTTTTATACCTGTTATGACCATGGAGCATTGTCCAAATTCAATTATAAAAAAATGTAAGGACAACAAAGAGTGTCAATCATGTCCTTACAGCGGTTTGCATTATTTAAGAGATACAAAAGATGTAGATTTTCCTTTTGAAAGGTCAAATAAAAAGACAATTATTTATAATTCTTATCCGATTTTTTATTCTAATGAAAGGCTTACAGACCTTGTGTCATATAGAAGAATAATAAGAAGTTTTGAAGATTATGATACAATAAATAAAATAACTTATGCTTTTAAAACAAATGATTTTAATGGATTAGCTGAAGAACTTAAAAATAAATTTATTAATGTTACTAAGGGCCATTACAACAGAGGAGTAATATGAAAATTTTAAAATCTCATAAAACTTTGGAATTTGATAAAATTTTAGAAAAATTAAAAGATATGTGTGAATCCGAGCTTGGAAGAGATTTAGTAGATGAAGGGAAAATTTTAACCAATTTAAGTGCCATAAAAAAAGCTCAAGAAGAAACAAGTGAGGGACTTAATTTAATTTCCAAAAGAGGAAATCCGCCCTTGTTCGGGATTACAAATATACATGATTTTATGAGAAGAGTTGAACTTGGTGGAAGCCTTTCTCCTCAAAATTTACTTAGAGTTTCTGATTTTTTAAGAGTTTCAAGAATTTTGAAAAAATATATATTTACCGATGATGACGATTTATCTATAAATAATATTTCGAATTTAGCGGAAAATTTATATGTAAATAAAAATATTGAAGAAATAATTAACAATGCTATTATATCTGAAAATGAAATTTCAGATAATGCTTCATCGAAACTTGCTTCTATAAGAAGAACAATGGCAAATAAAAAAGTTGCAATAAGAGACAAACTTTCATCGATAGTATCAGGAAATGAAGATTCCAAGTATTTACAGGACAACATAATAACCATGAGAGAAGGGCGGTATGTTGTGCCGGTAAAAACTGAAAATAAAGGAAAGATAAAGGGTTTAGTTCATGATTTAAGTTCTTCCGGAGCAACGGTTTACATTGAACCTATAGCAGTTGTAAATTTAAACAATGAGCTTAAGGAACTGGAATCAAAAGAAAGAGAAGAAATTGAAAGAATATTAAAAGAGCTTTCAGAAAAAGTTGCTGAGTATTCCCATGAAATTGCTGCCAACCAATATATTTTAAAAGAACTGGACTTTATCTTTGCAAAGGCCAAGCTTTCTATAGAAATGAATGGAATAGAACCTGTTTTTAACGAAGATAAAATTGTAGATTTAATAGGGGCAAGGCATCCACTTCTTAATAAAAATAAAATTGTTCCTATTGATATAAGTATTGGAGAAAACTGGACGAGTCTAATAATCACAGGACCAAACACTGGAGGTAAAACAGTAACATTAAAAACTTTGGGCCTTTTAAGTTTAATGGGACAGTTTGGCTTGCACATACCTGCAAAGGAAAATTCCAGATTAAGCATATTTCATAGAATTTTTGCTGACATAGGAGATGAGCAATCTATTGAACAAAGTCTTTCAACTTTTTCATCTCACATGGTAAACATAGTAGATAT
Source organism: Peptoniphilus koenoeneniae (assembly GCF_030812875.1). NCBI lineage: Bacteria > Bacillati > Bacillota > Tissierellia > Tissierellales > Peptoniphilaceae > Peptoniphilus > Peptoniphilus koenoeneniae. Next base: position 9,949 of record NZ_JAUSTN010000002.1, on the reverse strand, counting down.
TTTAAAAAATGCAGATGAGGACTCTCTTGTACTTTTTGATGAACTTGGTGCAGGAACAGATCCAACAGAAGGAGCGGCTCTTGCTCGGGCGATAATGGATCATATGTTGGAGAAAAAAATCCGGTGCGTATCTACAACTCATTACAATCAATTGAAAATTTATGCTTTAACAAGCCAGGGAGTACAAAATGCTTCCATGGAATTTAACGTCGAAACTCTTTCTCCAACTTTTAAGTTAATTATAGGAATTCCCGGAAAGAGTAATGCTTTTGAAATTTCAAAAAGACTTGGCTTAAGTGAAGAAATTATTAATCTTGCAAAAACTTTTGTAAGTAATGATAATATTGAATTTGAAAAAGTTCTTCAATCTATTGAAGAAGACAGGAGCCAGCTTGAAAAAAATAAAAGTCAAATTGAGATTTATAAAGAAGAAATAGAAAAACAAAATAAAAGGCTTGATCAAGAACTTTTAAAAATACAAAAAGAAAAAGAAAAAATCCTAAAAGATGCAAAACTTGAAGCTTCGAGAATTTTAAGAAGAGCAAAAGAAGATTCTGATCTTGCTTTAAGTCAAATAAAAGATGTGGTTTCAGAAGTAAAAAAAGATCAAGCAAGAAGATTACAAGAATCACAAGATATAATTCGAGACAATATAAAGGCGGCAAGCATAAATAGTGAAAAAATTCAAATAAAAAATGCAGAAAAACCAATTACAAAAGTAATAATAGGCGATAGTGTTAGGGTAAATTCTTTAAATGCAGAGGGCATAATCTTAGAACTGCCGGATCAAAATGGAAATGTGCTTGTTCAAGTAGGAATGTTGAAAATGAAAGTTCCGAAAAATTCTCTAATAAGCATAGAGGATAAAAAAGATTTATCAAATAAAACAAAAAATATAATAAAGAGAAAAAGCTCGACAATTAAAACGGAAATAGATATAAGGGGAAATAATTTTCATGAGGCAAAACCTCTTGTAGATAAATATTTAGATGATGCTTACCTTTCAGGTCTTAAATCTGTTAGAATTATTCATGGAAAGGGAACAGGAGCCCTTAGAGAAAAACTTCGTGATTATTTAAAGAAAAATAAGTATATTAAAGATATTTGTGATGCACCATACAACGAGGGTGGTATGGGAGCAAGTATTATAACTTTTAAGTGAGGAAATTTATGATAGATTTTAAAAAGAAAATTATTGAAATTTTAGAAGAAAAAATTCCGGATTTATCCGCTAAAGAAATTGAACTTTTAATAGAAATACCCCCAAGTTATGATTTGGGAGATTTCGCTTTTCCAGTATTCAGCTTAGCTAAAGTTTATAGAAAAAATCCGGCTATAATTGCTCAGGACTTAGCAAAAGAAATTAAAGATGACAATTTTGAAAAGATTGAAACTAAGGGACCATATATTAACTTTTTTATTAACAAAGAAAAATTAATATCAACAGTCTTAAATGAAATTGCAGAAAAAAAAGAAGATTTTGGGAAATCAACTATGGGAAATGGAAAGAATGTTTTAATAGAATATTCTTCACCAAACATAGCAAAGCCATTTCATATAGGACACATAAGATCAACTGTAATAGGTGATTCAATTAAAAGAATCTATAAATTTTTAGGTTATAACACGATAGCTTTAAATCATTTAGGAGATTACGGAACTCAATTCGGAATGCTTATTTGTGCTTACAAACATTGGGGAGATAAAGAAAAAATTGAAAAGAATCCAATTCCAGAGCTTTTAAAACTTTATGTAAGAATAAATGCGGAAGCTGAAGAAAATGAAGATTTGAGAAATGAAAGCAGAAAATATTTTAAACTTTTGGAAGAAAATGACCAAGAGGCAATGGAAATTTGGGAATGGTTTAGAGAAGTTTCTCTTAAAGAGTTCAGCAGGGTTTATAAGATGCTTGACATTGAATTCGATTCTTATAATGGCGAAAGTTTTTATACTGACAAAATGCCCGCAATAGTTGAAGAACTTAAAGAAAAAAATCTTCTTGAAGATTCTCAAGGAGCAAAAATAGTAAATTTGGAAAAGGAAGGTCTTCCGCCATCAATAATTATTAAAAGCGACGGAACTACCATCTACTTAACAAGAGATTTAGCTGCGGCAAAATACAGAAAAGACACCTACAAATTTTATAAAAATTTATATGTAGTAGGCTCTCAACAAAATCTTCACTTTAATCAATTAAGAGCAATTTTACAAAAAATGGGTTATGATTGGGCTAAAGATTGTATCCATATTCCATTCGGTATGGTTTCTCTTGAAGATGGGACTCTTTCTACAAGGAAGGGAAAAGTTGTCTATCTTGAAGACCTTTTGAATAAAGCTGTAGATAAAGTTGAATCAATTTTAGAGGACAGAGAAAAACTAAAGGGACAAGCAATAGAAAACAAAAGAGAACTTGCCCATATAGTGGGAATAGGAGCGGTAAAATTTCAAGAGCTATTTAATCAAAGAATTAAAGACTATGTATTCAATTGGGACAAATCTCTTTCCTTTGAAGGAGAAACAGGTCCTTATGTTCAATACACCCACGCAAGAATTGCTTCACTTTTAGAAAAGGGACAGTTTGACATTAATAAAAAAATTGATGTTTTTCTTATAGAAAGTGATGAGGAAATTAATCTTATAAGAATACTTTATAATTTTACAAAGGCCGTAATAGATGCTCATGATAAATATGAACCTTATATTGTATCAAGATATTTAATTGAACTTGCAAAAACTTTTAACAAATATTATACGAACACACAAATTTTAATTGAAGATGAAGAATTAAAAAATGCAAGACTTTTCTTATGCTACGGAGTAAAAACAGTATTAAAAGAAGGTTTAAATCTACTTGGAATTAAATCACCTGATAAAATGTAAAAAAAGAGCTTAGGCTCTTTTTTTTATGAAAAAATTTTTACAAAAAAATGTGATAAAACAATTTCATAAAATTACTTTAGTGAATTATAGGGGTAAATGTGATGGAATCAATATTTAAAATGATTTTTAATAAATAAATGCAAAGGTTAGCATAGATAAAATCGCTTAAACGCTTTAATTAGGTATGGTATTTAAGTATTTTTGGTGATATACTAATGAAAATTTAAAAATTGGAGGAAAAAATGAAGAAGAAGCTTGCTATTTTATTAGTATTAATGACCTTACTAACAGCATGCGGTTCAAGTTCTTCACAGTCTAATAAATCTGGGGGAGATACCGCATCAAAGGGAGAAACAGACAGCATTATTATTAGAGGTATCATTTCAAAAACCGGATCTGTTGCAGTATATGGTACTTCTACAGAACAAGGAATTCAGCTTGCAGTTGATGAAATCAATTCAAATGGTGGAGTTGGAGGAAAACAAATTGATTACAAGTCTGAAGATGACAGAGGAGATGCAACTGAATCAGTTACTCTTTATAGTAAATTTGTAGAAGAAGGAGCTAATGCAATTTTAGGGCCTATAACATCAAAACCTGCTCTTGCAGTTGCTGAAAACTCAGCATCTGACGGAATACCAATTTTAACACCGACAGGTACAATGACTTCAATAACTGAAAATAAAGATAATGTTTTTAGAGTTTGCTTTACAGACCCCTTACAAGGAAAAATTCTTGCAAATTTTGCAGGACAAAAATTAAAAGCAAAATCAGTTGCAATTTTAAACAACTCATCTGACGATTATTCAAAGGGTGTTGCAGAAGCCTTTAAAGAACAAGCAAAAAGCCTTGGTTTGGAAATTGTAGCTGAAGAAAGCTATGGAGCTCAAGATAAAGATTTTAAAGCACAACTTACAAATATAAGCTCAAAAAATCCAGATGTACTTTTAATTCCTGACTATTATGAAAATGATGTTTTAATTGCATCACAAGCAAAAAGTATAGGTTTAAAATCAACAATAATTGGAAGCGACGGATGGGACGGAGTCTTAAATGTAGTTGCCAAAGGAAGCGAATCCGATATTGAAGGAGTATATTTTACAAATCACTATTCAATTGACGACAAATCTGAAAAAGTACAAAATTTTGTAAAAACTTACAAAGAAAAATACAACCAAGATCCATCGAGTTTTTCAGCTTTAGGATATGACGCAGTTTATCTATACAAAGAAGCTTTTGAAAAAGCAAAATCAATGGAATATGCAGATATTGTTGAAGCTCTCAAATCTGTAAGTATAGAAGGAGTTACAGGAAACATCAAATTTGGAGAAAATAACAATCCTATAAAATCAGCGGCAATTATAAAAATCACTGATGGAAAATATGCTTACGATTCAACAGTTGAACCATAAGACAAATTATAATAATGGCGGTTTTTTAACCGTCATTATTTTTTAAGGAGGATAAATGGATTTTTTATTACAAATATTAAACGGACTGCAAATAGGATCGGTATATTCTTTAGTAGCTCTTGGATACACAATGGTTTACGGTATAGCTTTACTTATAAACTTTGCCCATGGGGAAGTAATAATGGTAGGGGCTTATACAGTTTCATATACAATAGGACTTGTGTTGCAAGAAAGAGGTTTGCCATTTTATATAGCAGTTATTCCATCGGCAATAGTATGTACAATAGTAGGAGTTTTAATAGAAAGGCTTGCCTATAAACCTTTACGAAATAGCCCAAAAATTTCAAACCTTATAACTGCAATAGGAGTTTCTCTTTTACTTCAAAATTTAGTAATGAAGTTTATCGGAGCTAATGCCGTATCTCTTCCGCCTATATTCAATGGAAAAATTGAAGTGGGAAATTCCCAAATATCAAGTTCAGTAATTATTACAATTATTTCAACTGTAATATTAACTGTTCTTTTGCAATTTTTTATGAAAAAAACAAAATATGGCAAGGCTATGGTTGCAACATCTGAAGACTATGGAGCGGCAGCTCTTGTAGGAATAAATGTAGACAATACTCTTACTATGACTTTTGCTATAGGATCATTTCTTGCTGGCATAGCATCTCTTTTATACCTTGCAGCTTATCCTCAAGCGCAACCTTTAATGGGCTCAGCTTTAGGTATAAAAGCATTTACAGCTGCAGTTGTAGGAGGAATAGGTCTTATTCCGGGAGCAGTTCTTGGTGGATTTTTACTGGGAATTGTTGAAACCCTAACAAAAGCTTATATATCTTCAAGTCTTGCTGATGCAATTGTCTACAGCATGCTTATACTTGTTTTAATTTTCAAACCGACGGGTTTACTTGGAAAAAATATTAAGGAGAAAGTATAATGACAAGACAAAAAAAAGGTATTTATGTTTTAACAATAATTTTACTTGTAATTTTTTATGGACTTATACTTGGTCTTTCAAAAATAGGAATACTTAATAAATATTCATTTACAGTTTTAAGACTTGTCTGTATAAACATTATTTTGGCAGTGTCATTAAATATAACTGTTGGTAACTTAGGACAAATAACTTTAGGGCATGCTGGATTTATGTCAATAGGGGCCTATACAGCCGCAATGTTTTTAAAATCAGGAATTTTGCATGGAATAGCCGGATATTTAATTTCTCTTTTATTAGGAGGAATCCTTGCCTGCTTAATAGGTATTTTAATTGGAATACCGGCACTAAGACTAAAAGGGGATTATCTTGCCATAGTAACCCTTGCCTTTGGAGAAATTATAAGAGTTTTAATAGAAAATGCAGAATTTTTAGGAGGAGCACAAGGCTTATCCGGAATACCAAAAATGCAAAATTTAGCTATTATTTATTTTTTAATGTGTATTTGTGTAGCACTTATGTTTTCTATTATGACATCAAGGCACGGGAGAGCTGTCCTTGCCATTCGGGAAGATGAAATAGCAGCTGAGAGCAGCGGAATAAACGTAACATATTACAAAACTTTTGCTTTTGCAGTATCAGCCTTCTTTGCAGGAATTGCCGGAGCCATGTATGCAAGTAACATAGGAGTAATAGGAGCAAAAGTCTTTGATTATAACAAAAGCTTTGACATTCTTGTAATGGTAGTCCTTGGCGGAATGGGTTCTTTTACAGGGGCAGTTTTTTCAGCCTTTGTACTGACAATAATACCGGAATTTTTAAGAAGTGTATCCGATTATAGAATGATAGCCTATTCTTTACTTTTAATATTAATGATGATATTCAGGCAAGAAGGTCTCTTGGGCAGAAAAGAATTTTCATTAACAGGTCTCGTAAAATCTATAGTTCATAGAAAGGAAGGTGCTGAAGATGACAGAAATTCTAAAGTGTGAAAATGTAGGAATAACTTTTGGAGGTCTAAAGGCAGTTTCCGACTTTAATGTAACAATAAATCAGGGAGAACTTTTAGGACTTATAGGGCCAAATGGTGCTGGAAAAACTACAGTTTTTAATTTAATAACAGGAGTATATGCACCAACTGAAGGCCAAATTCTCCTATATCAAAAGGGAGTGGCAGGAAGTGAATCCATGGAAAAAATCAATGGAATAGCACCACACAAACTTGTAAAAATGGGAATTGCGAGAACATTTCAAAACATAAGACTTTTCGGATATCTTTCAGTTCTTGACAATGTAAGAATAGCTTCAAATAAAGATATGCGCTACGGTATAGGAGCAGGAATGTTTAGAACTAAGGCCTATTGGGACGAAGAATATAAGATAAATACAAAGGCGTTGGAATTTTTAAAAATATTTAATCTTGATAAATATGCAAACTTTTCAGCAAATGCTCTTCCCTATGGACAACAAAGAAAACTTGAGATAGCAAGAGCTATGGCTACGAATCCAAAACTGCTTTTACTTGACGAACCAGCAGCTGGGATGAATCCCAGCGAAACGGAAGAACTCATGGAAACAATAAAATTAATAAGAGATAAATTTAACATAACCATATTATTAATAGAACACGACATGAATCTGGTGCTTGGAATTTGTGAAAGACTCATGGTTTTAAACTATGGAAGCATTCTTGCCCAAGGCAATCCAAAAGAAGTTATTAATAATAAAGAAGTTATAAAGGCATATCTTGGAACAGGAGATGCAGAATGACAATGCTTGAAATAAAAGATTTGAATATATTTTACGGCAATATTCATGCCATTAAGGGAATATCATTAGATGTAAATGAGGGAGAGATAGTATGCTTAATAGGAGCAAACGGTGCAGGCAAAACTTCAACCCTACAAAGCATATCAGGTTTAGTTCCAATTAAAAGTGGCAAAATTTCTTTTTTGGGAGAAAATATAACAAAAACAAAATCCCATAAAATAACTGAAATGGGCATAGCTCAGGTACCAGAAGGAAGAAGAATTTTTACGGGCTTAAGCGTCTTGGATAACTTGAAACTAGGAGCCTTTACAATAAAAGATGGACCGGAAAATTTAAACAGAGATATAAATGCCATTTATGAGAAATTTCCAATTCTTGAAGAAAGAAAAGATCAAATGGCAGGGACACTGTCAGGAGGAGAACAACAAATGCTTGCCATGGGAAGAGCCCTAATGAGCAGACCAAAGCTCCTTTTATTAGATGAACCCTCAATGGGATTATCGCCTCTTTTTGTAGAAAAAATATTTGAAGTAATAGAATTTCTTCACAAGGAAGGAACAACCATACTTTTAGTAGAACAAAATGCAAACCTGGCACTGAAAATTTCAAACAGGTCTTATGTCCTGGAAACAGGGAAAATAATTAAAGAAGGACAAAGCAAAGAATTAATGTCAGATCCAATAGTAAAAAAAGCATACTTAGGAGCGTAAAAATCAAAACCCATGTTAGTAAGCATGGGTTTTTTAATTGTAATAAAATTACCAATAATTTATAATAAAACGAAAGGAGGAAAAAATGCTTACAGATTTCATAAAAGTTTATACTATAAGCTTAAATAAAACTTTTTCTAAAATTAAAAAAAATCCTATAATTTTTTTGATGCCCCTTATGTATTCAATTATCATGGGCATATGTCATTATTTGGCAGACACACTACTATCAAACATTGTAGGAACAACAATATGGAGATTTTTAATCCCCCTTATTGATTCCTTAATTATTTCATCATATTTTACAATTTTAGAAGATTTAATAATGTATAACAGAATAAACTTCAAATATTTTACAAAATCTTTTATAAAAAAAAGTGGTCTTATATATGCAACCTACTTTACACTAATCTTAATAGATTGGGCCTTTTTTATAATTAATTTGGATTATACAATAGAGCTTATAATATCCTCAATATTAGGCATAGTACTAAGCTCTGTATCAGAATATATATACCTAAGAGGAATATCCTATACAGAAGGGCTTATAAGCGCCTTAAAATTTTTTAAAGAAAATTTTTTCCTTTGGCTGCCGCCGATAATAATATTATTTTTAGGGAAATATATTTTGTTTGACATGATAGATATGAGTGCGGATTTATCAGACCTTGTTATGACTCAAACCTTGGGAAGTCCTTTCAACTTTTATTTGGGACAGTACCTGGACTTGGGATATATAATAAAATTTATAATTTTTGAAATTATAGTAAGTTTACTAACAGTTTTTAGAGGAGTTTTATTTAATATAATTGAAGGATCCTCAATTAGAAAGAGAAAGTATCGTGGATATGATTTTTGAGAAAATAAAAAACGAAAGAAGAAAAAATTTAGCCTTTATTGAAATTAAAAAAGATTTAAAAATAGGGCCATTAGATTTAAAAAAAGAAATTCCTTTGCCTCTTTTTATAAAAGACATAGAAAAGGGAGTAAAAGAAAAGAGCTTTCAAAATAACATAGACTTAAAACTTATATCAAAAGCAATCTTTTATCTCTTAGGAATTAATGAAGATTTTTTATACGCAGAAAATTATAAAGAATACTTAAAAAAAATGTTTAAGGATTTAAAAAAGCCCATAATCTATCTGGGCTTAAACACCGAAGATATCTATGATAAGTTTTTTTATCTATCAAGTGGAGAAAAACTTGGTATTAAAGACGAAAAAATAGACTATCTAACAGGTATAAGCCTTGAAGATATTTATAACAAAAAATTTAATGACTTGAATCAAGAAGAAAAAAGCTCAATATTAAAATTGATTATCAGCAAATATGAAAAAATAGATGAAAAAAAAATAAAACCCTACGCAGAATATAAATTGGCAAGAATTTATAATATGAGCAAAAATTATATAAAAAGTCTTTTATATTATGAAAAAGCTCTTGAAAATGCACCGGAAGAATTAAAAGAAATCATAAGAGAAGAAATAAGCCAAGTTGAAGACTATTCATTTATAGATTCTGCAATAACCTATATAAACTATGGGAAAAATGAAAAAGCCTTGGAGTTTTTGGAAAAAGTTAAAGAAACCTATCCCAACAAAGACTTGCTATATTTTTTGAAAGGACAAGTCTATAGAGCCTTAGGTCAAAATCAAAAAGCCTTGGAATTTTATAAAGAGGCATTAAAAATAAATAAAGAAAAAGAAGATTACCACAATGCTTTAGCAATAACCTACATTAATTTAAATCAGATAGAAGAAGCCGTTGAAACTTACAAAAAATCTCTATTTTATATAAAAGATTCTTACACTATTTTTTATAACTTAGGAATGCTTTTGTACAATTTAAAAGATAAAAATGCTTTAGAATACTTAAAAAAAGCTTACTCTTTACAAGGAAGCCAAGAACTTTACAGCCTTATAGAAAGCCTTGAAAATTAAAGCAAAAAAGAAGAAAAAGAGATTGCAAAAGCAGTCTCTTTTTTAATAGGAAAAAAATGATAAAAAAAGAGAAAAAATAAAAAGAAAAAAGAAAATAAACAATTGACACAAGAAAAATAACATGGTAATATAACATACAGCCACAAAAAAAGGCTGAAAAGATACGAAAAAAATACTAAAAAAAGACAAAAAAAAGTATTGACACAAAAAAGTATTTGCCGTATACTAAATAAGCTGTCTAAAAAAAGACAGCAAGAACCAAGAAAAATAAATAGTGTGAAGAGAATAAAACAAACACAA